>JANQKJ010000312.1 GCA_028281205.1 Gammaproteobacteria bacterium | reverse complement strand
CGATTCACATTAAAAGTTTGTTACAACCCCGAAATAATCCTGGACAAAAAAAAAGGGCAGTGATTTCACTGCCCTTTTTCCAGCAACATTGTCCTAAATTAAAATTTGAATAGAATGTCAGTTTGTAACAACTTCTCTTCATCATCATCTAAACCTGGTACATCTTGCTCTGAGTCGTAGTAGTCAAGTGCAAGAATAATATTCTTTGCGATTGCGTACTTGAATACGATCTCATTAGATTTCACGCCTGTGTTACCACCAAGTCGGTCAGAGTCAGGAAGAAAGTCTGGGAATGCATCTGCTTCTAGATCAGCATTGATATACTTGAACTGCCATGTGTGCTGTTCCTTAACTTTCTTATCCCCAAACTTGAACCCAATTGCGCGTCCAGTGTCTTCATCGCTATCATCGTTTTTGATGTAGTCACCAAACACGGCAAAAATCTTGCCAGGCATAAATACATCTTTAACACCGACTTCAGCTGACAAACCAATAGAATCATAGTCAAACACATAGTTGCCACCCATTAGAGTGTTACTGCCATCCCGATCACCAATTACCGCAGCATCCTCTAGGCCATCAAACGCATAGTAAGTACCAGCGACATTACCGAACAAGTTACCTGACTTAAACTTATGACCTACTTGTGCGTAAGTCAATGTAGGGTCATCACTTACAGAACTGAATTCTTCCAGAATCCAGTGACCAGCGTTTCCATAAGCTGTGCCAAATGAATTGTCAGTCTGCAAATGTACCGAAACACCTTCAGGATTAATATCACCATCCCATAGTAAGTCAGTTGGTGCCCATAAATATGGCTTGCGCTTGAACTTACCACCCACAACACTAACCCATTCCGCCGGGGTCCACTCTGCAAATGCGTAGTCTAAGCGTGCATCCTTAGTCGAGAATCCATCATCTAGTGTTTCGTTAGTTGACCTAGCATCATCGCCACCACTAGCAAAACCTAAACCGACTTTCACATCATCTACGACCTGTGCTTCCGCGCCCAAACGCAGACGATAGCGGTAACGCTCACGGCTCTCCTTTTCACCATTTTCAGGATCTGCCTCTTCATATTGACGACGCAAGCGTAAGTCACCCTTAAGCTTAATTTTCTCAGCCCACTTGAGCTTGTCTGAAACCTTGTTTACGGCTGCTAACTTTTCTTCCGCAGTTTCTTCAATTTTTGCATCAGTTCGTTCGGCATCAGCTTGTGCTGAGTTTTTCAACAGACTATATGCTTCTTCACTGATAGTGCCATTATCACGAAGCACTTTTAATAGCTCCATCATGGCATCATTTGCTGCGACTGCAGGCGTTGAAACAGCAACGCCTGAAGCAACTAGCGCTGCCAGTGACGCAGCACGAATGTGTTTTAGGTTCATATTTAACTCTCTGTAATTAAAGATATTTTTAAGAATTCACTCAGCAATTAAACGCCTAGTGACGATCCTAATGTGTAGAAGGGCGGGATAATATTTCACGAAAATTACAGTTTCATGACAAAAGTGTCAGATTATCGCTACAAATATGTCGTTAGTGTCACAACCGCACCAGAGGTGTGCAATCTGCAGTCACCTTGGGGGTTTATTAATCTTTATTTTTAAACGCTAGAAGATAGGAAAAATGAACAAACTGAACAGCGCTATACTTGCACCTAGCAAAGCACCTGCTGCCACATCGGTAGGATAGTGTAAGCCTAGTATTACTCGCGACATCGCGACTAAGCATGCAAAGCCCCACACAAGTGAAGCCACTTGTGGTATGTAGTAGCTGAACATAATGGCAAACGATAAAGCATGCATAGTATGACCGGAAGGAAAACTATAACGATCTAATGCGGGGGCGGCTTGATGTATATTCTCAAAACTAATAAATGGTCGCTCACGTACTAATGTCTTTTTAAGATACTTATAAGCTGCTAGAACTGACAATGCCGTAAGCAAAATATGTAGTGCTTGATAGTATCCATGCTTGCCGTTTATATAAGGTAGAGAAAGTAATAAGGAGTACCAAAAAACACCGTCGCCAAGACGACTAATCACGCGAAAAAATAAACGGATATAGGCTCGCTGACTACTATTATTCATGAGCCTACATAAACGAACTTCCATCTGATCTATACGTTCAAATAGATTACCTGTTCTAGTCTCAGACATAACTTTCTTTCCATGAACCTGTAATGACAGATCGTAATAAATAGTTATGTCAACTCTGTGATATGCAGATGAAATTATTATGACATTCCTAGTACTTTCATCAGCTTAAATAGCATTTTTAATAAATACTTCACAAAAACATAATAAATCTGTCATTAAGACACTATATTTTGTGCGGTCAATGATGAATCAGTCAAAAAACGGACTAAAAATTTGACTACCTCAACACTCCTGCGTGTCCGAAGTGTATGGATTTCAGATGTTCACTTAGGCTTTCGCGGCTGCCAAGCCGAAAAATTACTCGATTTTTTACATAGCATTGAAACTGACTATTTATACTTGGTTGGAGACATTGTTGATTTTTGGAGTTTACGAAAATCTTCGTTTTGGCCCCAACAACACACCAATGTAGTTCGTTCAATTTTAGGCAAAGCCAAGCACGGCACAAAGGTCATCTATGTTCCCGGCAATCATGACCAAGTGATGCGTGAATACGCAGGTTATTCATTCGGAAATGTAGAAATCCATCTCGACTATGAGCATCAAACTGCCAGCGGTAAGAACTTATTGATCTTACATGGCGATGAATTCGATACTATTGTTAAACACAGTCAAATGATTGCCAAACTCGGCAGTTGGGCATATGACCGCCTGTTACAAGTTAATCAATACGTTAATATTTATCGTAGATGGTTCAAGCAAGATTATTGGTCATTGGCGAAATATTTAAAGTTAAAAGTAAAAAATGCTGTCAACTACATAGGTAGTTTTGAAACTGCTTTAGCGCATTTAGCCAAAGACAGACAGGTTGATGGTGTCGTATGTGGACATATTCATCATGCTGAAATTCGCCATATTAACAATATTTTATATTGCAACGATGGGGACTGGGTAGAAAGCTGTTCAAGCATGATTGAACATGACGATGGAAGTTTGGAGCTAATCTATTGGAATGAAGACTACAAACGTACTCTCAAGCCAGTATCCGAGCAAACAACCGAAGAAAATCGCGACGTGGCATAAACTCTAAATACTGATTGGATCAATCCACTGATTTATATAAGTGCAAATATATAAATATTCGTCAAACATTTCACAGCTATGTCTACAACTAATGATGAATGCATGCGTTTAGTTGTTGTTACTGACGCCTGGAAGCCACAGGTCAATGGCGTGGTGACCACTTTAGGCAAAACTACTGATACTATTAGATCATTCGGACACGAAGTACTAGTTATAAATCCCAGTGAATGCAAGACTATTCCATGTCCAACTTATCCGGAAATTCGTTTAGCTTTAAGGCCTGGAAGTTACGTTAAAAACCGCATCACGGATTTTCAGCCCACGCATATTCATATCGCCACTGAAGGGCCACTAGGTTTAGCTGCAAGAAGATTCTGCATTAAAAATAAATTGGCGTTTACTACTTCCTTTCACACCCAATTTCCAGAATACATTAAAGAACGTTTTCCTATTCCTTTAAGCATTTCTTATTTTTTCTTTAGACGCTTTCATAGTAAGGCTACCCGCACTATGGTTGGCACCCCCCATCAAAGAAAAATCTTGCAGGATAGAAACTTTAATAACCTAGCCCTATGGACACGGGGCGTTGATACTCAAGTATTCAAACCTCGTGATAAAGAATTCTTAAGCTATCCACGCCCTATTTGGGCATATGTCGGACGCGTTGCAGTGGAAAAAAATATAGAAGCATTTCTGTCATTATCCCTGCCCGGTACTAAAGTAGTTATAGGTGATGGGCCTGCAGCAGAGGAGCTTAAACAGAAATATCCTAACGTAAAATTTGAAGGTTATAAATTTGGCGAGGAGCTCGCGAGCTATGTCGCCAGTAGTGATGTGTTTGTATTCCCCAGCTTAACTGATACATTTGGTGTAGTAATGTTAGAAGCCATGGCGTGCGGATTACCGGTAGCTGCCTTTCCTGTTACTGGCCCACGTGATGTCGTACGTGATGGCAAAACAGGCATATTAAATGAAAATCTGGAAGTTGCTGCACTTGAGGCTATAAAACTAAATCCACAGGATTGTATCAATCAAGCACTTGAATACACCTGGGAACAAGCTACGCGGCAATTCATGAATAACCTCACCCTAACTAAGCCGACTTAATTGTTTACTCTTAATTACTTAGCCTTACTAACAATTTATTAATCTCCATTATAGCGACAGCAATTAGTGAATATTTTAATGATTTCTGATGTGTATTTTCCACGCATTAATGGTGTTTCAACTTCTATTCAAACATTTAAGGGTGAATTTGAACGGGCTGGACATAAAGTCATATTAATCGCTCCAGAATACACTGGTAGCGATGAAAAGCATGACAGCATTATTCGTATCGAGTCACGTAGCATTCCCTATGACCCGGAAGACCGAATGATGAAGTCATCACACATTAAATGGCTTATCCCGGAATTAAAAAAATATAATTTCGACCTGATACATATTCAAACACCGTTTGTTGCACATTACTCCGGCATAAAAATCGCTAGAGCATTAGGCATTCCCTGCATCATTACTTATCACACTTTATTTGAAGAGTATCTCTATCATTATATTCCCTTTATCCCCAAGCAAGTTTTACGTTTATTTGCCCGGCGTTTCTCATCAAGTCAATGTAATCAGGCACAAGGAGTCATTGCGCCTTCAACGGTAATTGTGGATTTATTAAAAGCCTATGGAGTAAAAAATAACATTAAAATTATTCCCACTGGTATTAGTAGTCAAAAGTTTAAAGTCGGTGATGGCGATAAGTTCAGATCCAAATTTAATATTCCCAAGAATAAAAAAATTCTTCTCAATGTCAGCCGTGTTGCTTTTGAGAAAAATATTGGCTTATTGCTAGAATTAGTTAATCAAGTTAAACAATATATTCCTGATGTTATGCTGGTAATTGCCGGGGAAGGCCCTGCAAAAAATGCTTATATCAAGCAAGCTAAGCAATTAAATTTAGACAATCACATTGCTTTTGTTGGGTATTTGGATAGAGATAGCGAATTAATCGATTGTTATCAGAGTGCAGATTTGTTCGTATTCAGTTCAGTGACCGAGACCCAAGGCTTAGTGTTACTTGAAGCTATGGCAGCCGGCACACCGGTTGTTTCTATTGCCGCGATGGGAACAAAAGATATTCTGCTGGGCTGCGAAGGTGCGCGCATCACTAATGGTGAGATAGACGATTTTTGCAATAAAGTAGTATCATTATTAAATAATCAAAAAATTTATAATGACACCAAACAAGCCGCAATTGATTATGCACAAGAGTGGGATTCAACCACCCTGGCTAATAAAATGGTCTCATTTTACCAACAACTCATAACAAATAAGAGCATTTCAGTAGACTATGCCGACACTTAAAAATGAAGCCTTAAATTCAATTGACGTCAGCAAACCTGAGTTATTCATTAATCGCGAGGTTAGCCAACTAAAGTTTAATCAACGCGTTTTAGAGCAGGCCAAAAACCCAAACACTCCGCTGTTGGAGCGATTAAAGTTCTTATGCATATCTTGTTCAAATCTTGATGAGTTTTTTGAGATACGCGTTTTAGGTATTAAACAACATATTGAATTTTCCACCGGCTACACTTCAGCCGACCAGAAACCAGCCACACAAGTGTTAAGAGAAGTAAATGAAGCGGCCACAACACTTGTCGAAGAACAATATCGCGTATTCAATGATGTCATCTTACCTGAGCTGGCCAAAGAAAATGCGCATTTTATTCCACGTGAAAAATGGACGCGCAGCCAAAGAAGCTGGATAAAAGATTACTTTACTGAACAAGTTGAACCTGTGCTTAGTCCACTTGGAATTGATCCTGGCCACCCGTTCCCACGAATTTTAAACAAGAGTTTAAATTTCATTGTGGAGGTGGGCGGTTCTGATGCCTTCGGCCGTAACGGACACCTTGCTATTGTGCAAGCACCGCGCTCATTGCCGCGATTAATCCAATTACCAAATAGCAAAGAAGACTCTTCAATTAACTTTGTATTTTTATCTTCGGTTATTCATGAGTTTGTAAGCGAGTTATTTGAAGGTTTGCAAGTCCATGGTTGTTACCAATTCAGAGTGACCAGAAATAGTGACTTATATGTTGATGACGAAATCGATGACCTGCCTCTAGCACTGGAGGGAGAATTAGCATCACGCAGATATGGTGCCGCGGCTCGCCTGGAAGCACATAAAGATACGCCTGATCATCTTGTTGAGTACTTGTTGCAACAATTCGAATTAGATGAGATCGATTTATATAGAGTCAACGGACCAGTAAATTTAAATCGACTGTTAAATGCTTATGACTTAATTGATCGCCCAGATCTTAAGTACCGCGGCTTTAAACCCATGCTACCTGAACCGATCACATCGGATTCCAATTTATTTAAGGTCATCTCTAAGCAGGATGTATTAATGCATCATCCTTACCAGTCGTTTTCACCGGTACTTAACTTTATCCACCAGGCTGCTAAAGATCCTAAAGTACTCGCTATCAAACAAACTCTTTATCGAACCGGCGCACAGTCTCGTATTGTTGATTCATTGGTTATGGCAGCAAACTCAGGCAAAGAAGTCACTGTAGTGATTGAGTTAATGGCTCGTTTTGATGAGGCTGCTAATATCGCATTAGCCAACCGGCTACAAAAAGCGGGAGCTCATGTTGTGTATGGCATTGTTGGCATTAAAACTCATGCCAAAATGATTCTTGTTATACGCCGCGAAAGTGGGCAACTTGTTCGCTATGCACACTTGGGAACTGGCAACTACCATCAATCGACTGCTAAGTTATATACCGACTATGGGATGTTTACTGCCAACCCTGAGATCACTGCCGACTTGCATGAAATATTTCTGCAATTAACCAGCTTTACTAAAATCCCCCGCTTGAACACCGTGTTGCAAGCACCGTTTACGCTATATAAAACAATTATCGAATATGTTGAAAAAGAAACTAAACGTGCATTAAATAAACGCAAGGCAAAAATTATTGCGCGTGTTAATTCGCTCATTGAACCGCAGTTAATACAAGCCCTATACCGAGCATCCATCGCAGGTGTGGACATTAAACTGATTGTACGTGGCCCATGCTGTTTACGTCCCGGCGTGCCTGGCATCTCAGAAAATATTGAGGTGCGTTCAATCGTTGGCAGATTCCTGGAACATTCCCGCGTGTTTTATTTTTATAATGGTGGTCGCTCAAAGATTTATTGTTCTAGTGCTGACTGGATGGATAGAAATTTTTTCCGCCGCGTCGAAACTGCATGGCCGCTTGAAGATCGGGCCATAAAAAAATGTGTATTATCGGAATTAGAGTTAATGACGAAAGACAATCAGAATGCCTGGATACTACAAGCAGATGGTGAGTACATAAAAAAAGAATGCGCTAAAAAAGAAAAGAAAATCACTGCGCAGTCCGAATTACTCAAAAAGTATTCTAAAATGAAAGCTTAATATCTATTGTTTTCAAATATTCACCCTCCTGCTCCAGGTCAATTTTTGTCAACGGGGATTGCTCCACCCATCCCAGCTCAAATTCTAGGTTGATTTTATTTTCTTCCGCTTGAATGGATTTAATTGGAAAATCGCTATCAATCCGGTCACGGTTCAATAAAATTGCTAACCGCAGCAGAACAATAAGATATTTCACTGCATCTAAGTCATCTGAGAGCAAATTATCAAAATGTTCCGTTTTTATTTTTCTCCGATGACATGCCACTAGGCAAGCTAATATATTCTTTTCGTTGTTAGCAAATCCCGGCATATCTGAATGCTGTAGTAAGTAAGCACCATGACGATGATAACCTGAGTGCGCAATATCTAAACCTATCTCGTGTAGACGTGCTGCCCAACGTAAACAATTTTCATATTCTACTGACTTTAATGCCCACGCTTTTTTAACTTGATTTAATAACATATATGCTGAGAGCTCAGTACGGTTAGCTTGATCAAAGTCCACATGGTAACGCTGCTCAAACCCCTGCACGGTTTCAGCTCTAATATCTTCATGCTCGAGATATAATCTACCAAGCAAGTCAAATAATATGCCCTCTCTCAAGGCACCATCTGAAAATTCCATTTGCTGTAAATCCAGGCTATCAAACACTGCGGACAAAATTGCTAACCCTCCTGGGAATACTGGCATACGTTCTTTCTTTATGCCGGACAAATCCAACTCATCGTCAATCAACTTATCGCGCATCATATTTAGCGCATCTAGTGTAATGCCATGTGTATCGTCGAGTTGAGTAGTAGCGATTTCTGAAATAGCTTTAATGGTCCCTGATGTCCCTATTTCCAGGTCCCAGCCAATTTTTTTATACATTCTTACGATAGGCCTTAATTGAAGTTTCGCAGCTAAGAACGCTTGATCAAAACTTTTGCGCGTAACCTTACCATTAGGGAAAAATTGTTCGCTCATTGATACACAACCCATAAATAAACTTTCCATCTTTAATGGTTGTATACCCTCTCCGATAATAATCTCCGTGCTGCCACCACCAATATCTACAACAATGCGTCGATCATGCGGGCGCGATATCGCATAAGTCGTACCTAGATAGATTAAACGCGCCTCTTCAATACCGGAAATAATTTCTATCGGATGGCCTAAAGCTTGTTGCGCAGACTTTAAAAACTTGCGCGAATTTTTTGCTTGACGTAGAGCGTTGGTACCAATTGCTCTTACTGAGTTAGCATGCATATCACGCAAGCGTTGCCCAAATCTCTCCAGGCATTCCGTTGCACGCTGCATGGCAGCTTTATCAAGTTGATTGGAAGCATTAAGACCCGTGCTAAGTCGCACCATCTCACGCAACCGATCAATTATTTTCAGGCGTCCATGGTGATTGGTCGCCACAACCATATGGAAGCTATTCGAACCCAAATCTAATGCCGCTATAATTTCGGCTTCATTTTCAGTATTGACTGAAATGGCTCACCCCCAAGTCTGACATGTAATTTCCTTATTTTTATACTAATGGTGTTACTATTTATTGCGCTCGATCAGGACTTGTTGATTACCATAGTTAACTACCACTCCTTCTGGAACAATCGATGACACACTGGCAGTGCCACCAGAGAGCCGGTCACCTTCTTTATATTTCACCATATTAATCAACACAAACCGACTTTGTGGATTGTCATCATATACATGTACATTGACTTCATATTGGCTTAACTGGGAGCGTTGTGCGACAGGCATATCACTTAGTTTTGTATACTCACCCAGCATTTCACGCTCAACTGCTTGAGCAATACTGGCCACCGTTGGTTGATTATTAGATGGTATTTGCGTCAGTGGTTGACTGGAATACTGTACTGGCGGTGTTTTATTAACGGCTTTTTTTGCTATTACTTTTTTTGTTTTACTTACTATCGGTTTACTTTTCTGCACTTGTGCTTCATCCACCAGCGAAGAAACAGAAGATGTTTTATTGCTATTATCGATTAAATTTACTGTTGCAGCTGGAGGTTCTTCAGCTACGAATGTGAGTTCTGGCTGCGCATCCGCAACATCAATAGATATAACGGGCTCGTCAACTTCCGTCACCGTCGGCTCTGCTTTATGCTGATCCACTCCAATGACTACTGGCTGTACGGCAAAGTAATTTTTCCAGACATAGGCACCCGCTACTATAGTAATAAGAACAAAGTTAGCAACCAAAGCAAGCAATACCCATTTCTTGAAGCGGTCCTCTTTGATTGTTGAGCTAGCGACATAACGCGCAGTATCTAAATCAATATTATTATCAGCTTGGCGCTCTTTTTCGGCACGGGATAATGCATCAAGGATCATTGACATGTTTTTTAGCCCTTATTACTCACGAGTAATTTTGGGACTGTCGCTGTCTCACTTACATTAACCAGCTCAATAAATGTTTCCCTGCCAACAATGCCATCTGCCTTTATACCTCGCTTAGTCTGAAACTCCTTAACACGCGCCACCAGGTCAGCGTTAAACTTTAAATTATCAGCTGAATATTCTGCTTGTTTATTGCCTTCAATTTCATCCAGCTGATGCCTAAGCCATAACACATCAGGTCCAACGTAGCCTTCAGCCAGTGACTCATTTTCAGGAAAGGGTGGCTTCCATAAAACAATATAACTTCCAGACCAGGCTTGTTCTAACTCATCTAAAGACACCTCAATGTCTTTATCAAAGACTCTTAGCTGTGCTTTATTCTCACCAGCTTTATGTAGTACCGCAAATAGTACTTGTTGTTCGTTATTCTTTAATTCAAGTACTGCGGGGCGATTATATTTAACTATATCCGTGATATCTCCACGCCCGAAGATACAACGCATACCTGCTTTTATTGCCCGCGTGCAAGCTGTATCGCCACTGTAGGCAGAGTAATCCCTATCCCACAATGAAAATAAATTTGCAAATGCAGAAAAAGTATCAGCCTTATCAGAGTACGACACCAATACATTAGCTAATGTATCCTGCACAACTACATCTGTTTCATTTTGTTTTCGAACAACAGGTGCAGGACTCAACGTTTGCTGTGGCACTTGAGTTTGTTCTTGTTTATCAACAGAAGACTGTTTAACAATATTTGCTTGTGCCTCGGTTATGGCAGATTTATCACTGAGTAAGGCACCCCATATGCCTAGTATTACTGCCAGCAAAGCAACTGCTATCGCACTGATGGCAGGCCAACCAAAAGAGAATGCTGCCTTATTTACTTTGGACTTACCCATTACTTCCATAGCAGCATTTTGCACAATATCCTTTTTAACTAATGGCAAATTAGCACCATATGCACCAATTAACGAACGCTCACTTAAAGTATTTATCAAACGTGGAATTCCACCAGATAATTTATAAATTTCACGCACCGCGGATTTAGTAAACACTTCTCTGGTAACGCCTGCTATTTTTAAACGATGCGCAATGTATTCGCCTGTTTCTTCTCGCGTAAGTGGTGTCAAATGAAAGCGCGCAGTAATTCTTTGTGATAGTTGGCGCAGTTCAGGCAAGTTCAACATGGTCTGTAACTCAGGCTGACCAATTAAAATAATTTGCAATAACTTTTGAGTAGATACTTCCAAGTTTGTTAGCAGTCTAACTTGCTCAAGCACTTCCGAAGTTAAATTTTGCGCTTCATCAATGACAACAACAATTCTTTGTCCTTGTGCATAAGCTTTTAGCAAATACAAATTCAAACGATCAATTAACGCTTTAATGCTACTGACTTGTTTTGGATATGTAATTTGTAGCTCATCACAAATCGATGCAACTAATTCTAGCGGTGACTGTTTTGGATTGAGAATTAATGCAACACGTACATTGTCGGTAATACTTTCTAATGCACTGCGACATAATGTAGTTTTACCTGTTCCGACTTCACCGGTAAGTAATACAAACCCTCCAGCTTCATCCGCACCATATAACAAATGCGCAAACCCATCGCGGTGGCGGCGACTCATGTACAAAAAACGCGGATCAGGTGTGATCTGAAATGGCTTCTCGGTTAATCCGAAGTACTCTAAATACATATGCGATGGTTGGGGTTTAGTCTAGGCATATTTTACTGGCAACAAATACATACTGTAAAACTTACATAGACCAATAAAACGACCGTTGATTTCAGTCAAATGGCAACTTATTTACCGGAACAAACAGCATATTTATCTACAAGTGTTTATACCTACATGAAAACACTACACTTTTCTCCAGCTAGTTCCCTCAGGCCGGTCTAGTATTTCGATGCCTAGTTCCGCTAGCTGGTCACGAATACTATCAGCTGTAGCGAAATCTTTACTGGTACGCGCGGCATTACGTTGCTCTATCAGTGCATCAATTTTTGCTTCATCCAGATCACTGGTTCCTACTCCAAACCACTCTTTAGGTGCCTGCTGTAACAATCCCACTGCCTTTGCACACTCTAATAATGCCCCTTTCACCTCAGCCCGCTCACCATCATCTTTTGCATTATTAGCTTGCTTTGCTAATGCATGTAATTCGCTAAACGCAAGAGGCGTATTTAAATCATCTTCCAGTGCTGCATAAAATTTCTCAGTTAAACTTTCGCTAGGTGACGTTGCTTCAATATGACTGATTTCATCTAACGCTCCATAAAGTCGATCAAGACTTTTCTTAGAAGAAGATAGCAACTCATCTGTCCAGTCTAGCGGACTACGGTAATGTGTACTTAACAAAGCATAACGCACAGCTTCACCTGGAGTTTTTTCTAGCAAGTCATGCACAAGAAGCACATTACCAATCGACTTTGACATCTTTTCGTAGTTCACATTAACAAACCCATTGTGAATCCAGTAACTACAAAATACTTCATGATCATGTGCACAGGTACTTTGCGCTATTTCATTTTCATGGTGTGGAAAAATCAAATCTTGTCCACCACCATGAATATCAATAGTACGACCCAAATGTTTTTCGATCATCGCAGAACATTCAATATGCCAACCAGGTCGCCCAGATCCCCAGGGGCTTTCCCAAGCCGGCTGATCTGGTGTTGATGGTTTCCATAAAACAAAATCTGCAGGATCTTTTTTATAAGGAGCCACTTCTACGCGTGCACCAGCAATCATGTCATCTCGATTACGCCCGGATAATTCACCGTACTCCAAATAAGCAGGTACATTAAACAACACATGCTGCTCGGCTTCATAAGCAAAGCCTTTATCTACTAAACGTTCAATCATAGAAATAATTTGGTCAATATGATCCGTTGCTCGAGGTTCAATATCAGGCATATCAACACCTAGCGACGCCATATCTTGATGATAAATATCAGTAAACTTTTGTGTGATTACATCTATGGCAACATTCTGTTCCTTCGCCGCAGCATTAATCTTGTCATCTACATCAGTTAGGTTACGTGCATAAACGACCTGCTTGTAACGCTTACGCAACAACTTGACTAGCACATCAAATACAACCGCGGGACGTGCATTACCTATGTGTGCATAACTGTAAACTGTAGGTCCACATACATACATAGTTACGCATTCAGGATTTAGCGGTATAAACTCCCGCTTTTGTTTAGTTAAAGTATTGTATAACTTAATAGTCATTTATTTGCTGAATGTACTTAATTATTAATAAGCTCTTGAGACAGAAAAATCCGCCAAACTGATCAACGCAGTTTTATATTCACTATCCGGCATGCATGCCAGTGACTGTTTGGCAGTCTCTGCTTCTTGTTTAGCAACGACCTCTGTGTATTGTAAAGCGTTAGTTTGTTTGATTATTTCCAATACCTGGGCAAGCTTATTGCGGTCTCCGGCTTTAATAATTTCACTAAGAGTAGCTTTTTGTTCTTTACTGCCTTGCCTCAATGCATAAATCAAAGGCAGTGTCGGTTTCCCTTCTGCTAAATCATCACCTACATTTTTACCCATCGTCACACTATCCGCACGATAATCCAAAACATCATCGACAATTTGAAATGCTGTCCCTAAATGCATGCCATAGCTCTCCAGCGCTAGCTCTTCATTTGCTGGTCTGCCGGCCAATACAGCCCCGATTTGCGCCGCAGAACTGAATAGTTTAGCAGTTTTGCATTGTATGACTTGCATATATTGTTGTTCGCTTGTTTCGGGATCATTGCAATTAAGCAATTGTAAAACCTCGCCTTCAGCAATTTTGTTGGAAGTACCCGAAAGGATCTCCATAACTCGCATATCGCCAATTTGCACCATCATTTCAAACGCGCGTGAAAATATGAAATCACCCACCAGCACACTGGCCTCATTTCCCCATATTGAATTTGCAGTTTCTTTACCCCTGCGTAGCTCGGAAGCATCAACTACGTCATCGTGAAGCAAGGTGGCAGTATGAATGAACTCAATTACTGCAGCCGTAAGATGATGCTTATCTCCTTGGTAGCCACATGCGCGGGCGGACAAAACGGCAATCACGGGGCGCAAGCGCTTGCCGCCACTATTAATAATGTATTCTCCCATTTGCTCGATCAGCACTACATCGGAATGCAACTGGGTGCGAATACTGGCATTCACTCCATCCATATCCTTGGCAACAAGTGCCTGTATATCATTAAGTTGCATTTGATTTGGGAGTTTCGCTAGAAATGATTGGTGTCTATTTGCGCAAAAATTCGTTATAAAACATTAGGCAAAGAGCTATTAAATGTGGATATCTGCCTATCGCAGGCACCATAATGAACGGTCATTAAGCGCTAAGCAAGGTGATTGACCTTAAAGTCCTTACTCGTTAGAATGCCGCGCTCTTTTTTCACAAAGATACACCAACTAAGCAATATTATGTACGCAGTCATCGCCACCGGCGGAAAACAATATAGAGTCGAGCAAGGAGAAGTCCTGCGCGTCGAAAAATTAGATGCCCAAGAAGGCGATACGGTCGATTTTGATCAAGTCCTAATGGTGGGCAGCGGTGATGATGTGAATATTGGTGCACCTTATATTGAGGGTGGCAAAGTGAGTGCTGAAGTTAGGGCCCATGGCCGAGCTAGCAAGATAGAGATCGTTAAATTCAAACGTCGCAAGCACCACCGCAAACAAATGGGACATCGACAGTCTTACACAGAGATTGTAATTAAAGAAATTAGTCAGTAATACGGAATACACACTATGGCTCATAAAAAAGCAGGCGGTAGTACTAGAAACGGCCGCGATTCGGAATCCAAACGACTTGGTGTTAAGTGCTTTGGCGGTCAGCAAGTCGCTGCCGGTAATATCATCTTGCGCCAGCGTGGTACTAAATTCCATCCGGGACAAAACGTGGGATTAGGTAAAGATTACACAATTTTTGCAAAAGTCCCCGGCGTGGTTAAATTTGAAGTTAAGGGCCCTAAAAATAGAAAATACGTAAGTGTGGTTAGCGCATAATTAACACACTAAATTTTATTTTGAAAAGCCCCGAAATTCGGGGTTTTTTTTCGCCTGCTGTAAAGTAAGCACCCAAAACATACTGAGTTCACAATATGAAGTTTGTTGACGAAGCAACAATCACCGTAAATGGCGGTAACGGCGGCAACGGATGCCTGAGCTTTCGTCGTGAACGTTACATTGCTAAAGGTGGCCCTGATGGCGGCGATGGAGGTGATGGTGGCAACGTCTACCTACGTACCAAGACAGGTGTAAATACACTGGCAGATTTTCGCTATACACGCAGCTTTAAAGCCGAACGTGGTGCTGATGGCAGAGGAAATAACTGTACTGGTAAATCTGGAGATGACTTATACATTGATGTCCCAATAGGTACTGAAGTATATGACAATCAGACTGATGAATGCATAGGTGATCTAACGCGCGAAGACCAGACTCTATTGGTGGCCAAGGGCGGCTTCCATGGTTTAGGCAACCAGCGATTTAAAAGCTCAACCAATCGCGCCCCACGCAAAACCACCAAAGGTACTGAAGGTGATGTTCGTGAGCTACGCCTAGAGTTGAAATTACTGGCTGATGTCGGTTTGTTAGGCTTGCCCAGTGTTGGCAAGTCATCATTAATTACTGCTGTGTCAGATGCGAAACCTAAGATCGCAGATTATCCCTTCACTACCTTGCACCCGAATCTAGGCGTAGTGCGGGTAGGACCATTACAGAGTTTTGTCATGGCCGATTTACCGGGCTTGATTGAAGGTGCGGCTGAAGGCCATGGTCTAGGCATTCATTTCTTAAAACATTTATCACGCTGTCGTTTATTACTACATATGATCGATTTAAGTGAACGTGGAGAAAATGAGAACCCTCTTGCCCAATACAAAACTATTCAAACCGAATTAGAACGATATAGTGAGGCGATTACTACTAAAGACAGGTGGCTGGTGTTTAATAAAATCGATTTACATACAGAACAAAGCTGGCAGGAAAAAACCGACAGCATTTGTAATGCAATTAAATGGCACGGGCCTGTATATGCCATTTCTACAGTGACTAGAGTAGGCTTAGACACACTATGTAAAGATATATTGCAGCATTTGAATGATATAAATAGCGACGAAGCAAACTATGAATGAGGAAACACACAACTCCCAGCCAGGCAAACGTTGGGTAGTTAAAATTGGCAGCTCACTGATCACAAATGATGGACAAGGATTAAACCTTACTGCTATCAAAAGTTGGATGAATGAGTTCGCTGAATTACGTCGTCGTGGTTATGAACTCATTCTAGTTTCATCGGGTGCTGTCGCGGAAGGTATGGCCAGATTGGGCTGGCAACAGCGTCCACATACACTCCATGAGCTACAAGCTGCAGCAGCAATAGGCCAAATGGGTTTAGTGCAAGCGTATGAAAAGTATTTACAAGAACACGATTTGCATAGCGCACAAGTATTACTCACACATGAAGATCTGCGTGATCGCCAACGTTACATTAACGCACGCTCGACGCTTACGACCTTACTCCTATTAGGCGTGATACCAGTGGTTAATGAAAACGATACGGTTGCGACAGATGAAATTCGCTTTGGTGATAATGATAACCTGGCAGCATTAGTTGCCAATCTAATCAGCGCCGATCAATTAATTATCCTCACTGATCAGGCAGGAATATTTAACAAGAATCCCGGCTTATATGATGATGCAGAATTGATTGAATCATGTTCTACAAATGACAAGATTTTAGATATTGTTGCAGGCCCATCCCACCATGCACTCGGTCGTGGCGGCATGTTAACTAAAGTATCTGCTGCGCGGCGTGCCGAACGTTCCGGTACATCAACAATTATCTTGTCCGGTAAACAAGGAACTCCTCTATTAGCCATTGCCAATGGCCAGTACACAGGCACCACTATCATGCCCGCCATTGAGCCACTTAATGCACGCAAACAGTGGATTGCTAATCAACTGCAAGTTATGGGCAAACTACATTTGGACGCTGGTGCCAGCCAAGTTCTGCGATCAGGCCGGGCGAGTCTATTACCTATAGGCGTAGTAAGCGTTGAGGGTCGGTTCAAACGTGGAGATTTGGTGGCATGTTTAGACGCACAACAACACGAGATTGCGCGTGGCTTAATTAATTACAACGCAGATGAAACGAGTAAAATTCTTGGCAAATCTTCGGCCGATATTGAACAGGTACTTGGCTATATCGACGAGCCCGAGCTAATCAATCGGGATAATCTCGCAGTGCTGTAAATAAACTGGAAGTGGTGGCGTCGAACTGATGCGCGATAATTACATTGCGCGGATACGTGCGTTCAGTCTTTGCTTATGACGTGCTGCTTTATTTGTATGGATAATACCTTTACGTGCAGATGTATCGATCACTGATACTGAGGCTTGGTATAGTTTTTGTGCTTCTTCCTTATTACCCGCTTCTATTGCCTTAACTACATTTTTAATAAATGTGCGTAGACGAGATCTGATCGCAATATTATGTTGTCGAGATTTTTCTGCGGTACGGGCTCTTTTACGAGCTGAAGCTATATTTGCCAAAATCTATCCTTTTTCTGTTCAGTGCTTAGGCATTAATCTAGGGCGGTGAACTATGCGTTTTTCGCTACAAAATGTCAATATAAATCATGCCTCGTAAACTATGCTTAGTCGCGAGTGCGAGAGTCATCAGCAATGAGTAATGTTGTCGTCACTTAAGTATACGTTTTAATGCAAATTAACCTTTAATAAGGTAGAGTTTTTCCTTAAAAATCAATTAAATATCTTCTAGTGAGCAAGAAACCTCTTAAATCTACCCTTACAGTCGGTGGCGCTACCCTAATTTCACGCTTTTTTGGTTATGCTCGTGACGCGGTGATATTTATAGTATTCGGAGCCAATGCTGGCACAGATGCATTTTTTGTCGCATTTCGAATTCCCAACTTCTTGCGACGATTATTTGCCGAAGGTGCTTTTTCCCAAGCTTTCGTGCCAGTAATGTCATCTCACCTGCATGATGGTGAAAATCATTTTAGGCGCCTGATCGATCACGTTACTGGCTTACTATCGTTGATTTTATTGATTATCACGACATTAGGAATTTTGTTCTCACCCTGGCTGATTATGGTATTCGCTCCTGGATTTGATGATCCTGAGCAGGAGCTACTTGCCAGCGACATGCTGAAAATCACTTTTCCGTACTTATTATTCATTTCCTTAACGGCATTATCAGGCAGCATTCTTAACATCCGCCAGAAATTTGCAATCCCGGCTATTACGCCCGTGCTGCTTAATATTTCTCTAATCTTTGCGGCAATCTGGTTATCGCCACAGATGGAAAATCCTGTCACAGCACTTGCCTGGGGAGTATTTATTGCCGGCATTAGTCAGCTGTTGTTTCAAATACCTTTCTTATGGCGATCTCGCTCCCTGCCTGTTCCAAAGTTGTCGGGAGCTAAACAAGGTGTGGATAGAATATTAAAACTTATGTTGCCAGCTATCTTTGGTACTTCTATTGTACAAATTAATCTGCTAATCGATACGATGATCGCTTCTTTTCTGGTGGTTGGGAGTATTAGCTGGCTGTATATTTCAGATCGTTTTGTAGAATTACCCTTGGCATTATTTGGCATTGCAACTGCAACAGTTATTCTACCAATGTTGTCGAAACAGCATGTCGCCAAGCAATACGAAGACTTCAACCAAACTATTCAATGGGCATTGAGAATTTCATTATTGATCTCCATCCCCGCCATGCTTGGACTCATTGCATTGGCAGCACCTATTTTATCGACTTTAGTACAGTACCGTGAATTCAGCTTGTTCGATACTCAAATGGCCACTTTGAGCTTAGTTGCATATTCTGTTGGCTTACCAGCATTTATTTTTATTAAAGTACTTGCACCAGGTTTCTACTCGCGCCAAGACACAAAAACTCCGGTAAAAATAGGCGTGGTAGCAATGTTTGTGAATATTATTTTAAATCTTACTTTTATATGGGCATGGTTTAAATTAGAACTGCCAGGTGCACATGCTGGCTTGGCACTAGCCACCTCACTATCTGCTTATGTAAACGCCAGCTTACTGTTTATTCTGTTAAGAAAATCAAAAATGCTACATGCAAGTCCGGGCCAACTTGCTATGCTGATTAAAGTTATTGTCAGTTCTGGACTAATGCTATTAACACTCTGGTATTTAAACCCTCCTGCAGAAATTTGGGCAAGCTGGAATAGCTTAACTCGTTTTGGGACTTTATCCGCTTTGGTACTTTTGGGTTCAGGGGTTTAT
>JANQKJ010000299.1 GCA_028281205.1 Gammaproteobacteria bacterium | reverse complement strand
CTCTATCCAGCTGAGCTACAGGCGCATATTTTGATGTCTATAGAAAAGATATGTAGTGTATCAGTTTTCTAGCGATGCTTTGCATCGCTTTACTCTCGTCGCTTTCGACATCCTGTCTCTCGCGACACTCGCGCTTCCTGCGCAGCGTCCAGCTGAGCTACAGGCGCATATTTAACGAAAGCGCAGGTTAAAAAACATATTACTCCTGCCCCAAGATTGATGGGCATGATAAACGCACTGGAGTGAATTTTAAAGAATTAACTAAGAAAGCTTACTACTTCACAGCAGATAAGTGTTGTACTTTCTCTAGCAATATATCTTCTACATAAGGTTTGGTGAGATATTCATTAACACCGATCGATTTTGCTTCTTGTTTATGTTTCTCAGTTGTACGCGAAGTAAGCATGATGATAGGAATATCTTTGGTGTCATCATGCGATCTTACATAAGAGGTTAATTCCAGACCATTCATTCTAGGCATTTCTAAATCAGTGAGAAGAATGTTAGGCCGATGCTGACGCATGACTTCAATAGCTTCAACACCATCTTTTGCCGTGAAGACTTTATAGTTTAAATCTTGCATAAATTCAGCAAGTGATCTTCGCGTACTAATGGAATCCTCTACTACTAATACACTAGCTTGATGTATTGCTTCTATGTCTGCCGAAATATCTTGACTGAGTTGACCAACAAGTTCTGACTGCTGGGAAAGTAGATCACCGACGTCAACTACCGCAGCAACATCACCATTACCCAATACGGTTGCACCCACTAGACCGGCTACTTTTGGTAAGTAATGGCTAAATGGCTTAATAATAATATCGCGCACACTCTGAATTTCATTCACTAAAACCACACTTTTCTCACCGCTGATATTTTCAATCAGTAAAGCAGAATAGTTTTGATTGTCCTGATTCGCAGTTAAGCGCATTTTCAGCAATTGTTCGATATGGATTGCTGGATATTTTTCCTGCTCAACTTTTAATACTAAACCTTGCTCTGACTCAATTAAGTTATCAGAATCAACCTGCAATATTTCTTCTATGCCGCTAGTGGAGACAGCCATAGTGCCATCAAAAGTGGGAATCAAGAGTGCATGTGCAGTCAACAAGGAAACCGGCAGAGACATTTCAACTTTCATGCCTTTGTTTTTCTCAGAATGAATCTGTACTGAACCATTTAATTCTTTAATATTGGAATAGACTACATCCATACCAACCCCACGACCAGATAATTGTGTAACCTGATCCCGAGTTGAGAATCCATGACGCATTATAATTTGATGGATTTCTTGCTCTGTAAGCTGCTGATCTTCATCAATCATACCTTTATCTAATGCACGCGCTTTAATTTGTTCGGCATCCAGGCCTTGGCCATCATCTTGACAAGTGATTTCTAAGCGCTCTCCCACTTGTTCAAATGACAGTGTAATTACTGCGGGCACTGGTTTTCCGTGTTCCTGTCTCACAGCATCAGCTTCAACCCCATGATCCACTGCATTGCGCAATATATGCATCAAAGGATCAATAAGATTGTTTAGAATCTTATTATCCAATAGTGTTTCTGTTCCAAGTACTTCTAGCTCAACACTCTTGTCACTTAATTTTGATGATTGACGCACACCGCGCTTCAATCGTGCAACAATTGAGTCTACTGGAGCCATACGTGTTTTTAAAATGGCGTATTGATTATCTTTTTGCGCACGAGATTGATCGGCAATAACAGACTCCAAACTGTAAAGCCTTTCTTCCAGGTCTTTAACTAACTCCACCGAGTCAGCTGTGGCTTCAATTAAACGTCGCGAATAAGTATGCAGTTCATTGTACTGATCCATTTCCAATGGATCGAATTTTTCATTTTTCTCATCTGCTGCAAATTTATCATTGATGCCTTGCACATCAATCATATGTTCCAGCTGTTGCGACATCGTATATACATCTTCCCTATTCTTTTTAATATCACGCAAGCTATGCAACAGGCGAGTAACATTCTCATGCATTTGGGAATTAGCAATAATGCTTTCACCAGACTGATTGATAAGCTCATCAATCATGTTTGCGGACACCCTTAAAGAAGCTTCCTGAGCTGGCTTAGACTTTTCTTGTGCGCTGTTAGTATCTTTTTGTTTCTTTGCCTGTTTTGCATTTGCAGGCAACTGTGAATCATCATTCTGTGGTGCACCAAACTCATCAATATAATTTGCCCAATCCAATATGACTTGCAGAGTTTGTACAGAACCATCCGGACGATCGCCCTGGTCCAATAAGTATTCTGTCATTTGCTCCAGGCAATCAGATGCATCAACCAAGGCACTGTGTAACCCATGGCTCGGCTTTGTTTGTGCTTTTAATAATGCTTGAAGAATATCTTCTAATTGGTGTGTAAGCGTTGCAACACCGACAATACCTACGGTATTTGCAGCTCCTTTAATTGTATGCGCAATTCGTTGGGCTACTTCCAGTTGATTAAGGTAGTCTTCATTGACCAGTTCCTGAATTGCCGATGAAAACTCTTCCGTTTGATGCGGCAACTCCTGCAGAAGTCCGTCTAATAACTCTGCCTGCACATCTGGTGGCACACTAATATCTACATGGTCTTCAGTAGCAGTGGTCAGACGCTGATCATCTTCATCATGCTCAATTAATATGGTTGATTGAGAGAAAGCTTGTTTGAGCTCAGATTTAATATCTTCACGAATAGTTCTTGCCCAGTCATCGTGTGAAATATAGTCAATAGCTTCTTGATGAGCAGTTTCGTTATATATATCTTTGAGATAGTTGTAGATCACAAAAGGCCATTTTCTGATGCGCTCCTCTGACTTAACAATCATCTCAGTGCTAGACCGAACTAAATCACCAAAATGAAACCCGATGAGTTCACACAGTTTCTGCAATGCATCCAGACCAACCATCTCAGCAGCAGATCCCATGCGTTCTATTTGCTCCGCATAGAGAGAAACCATTTCCAATACTGACTCTTCATGGGGTGATGTATCATGCAATACAGTTAATGTTTCATCTTGTTGCTCAATAACATCATTCACTTCAGACAATATAAGGCTGAGTAATTCCTTTTGCTCTTCAGACCAATCAGAATATTTTTCTAATATATCTTCAATCGGTTCTAGCTCAAACGGTGCATCTTCAATAACCGGTTCTTCTATGAGTTCCTGCTCTAATTCGTTAGGCTTGCTATGGTTGTTCTTATTTGAAATAACATCAACATATGCTTCTATAATACTTCTTGATTTGTCTTCTTTTTCTTCAACCGGTTCAATATAGACGGTTTCTACAGCCGTATTACTTACTTGTTGCTCAGATTCAACGCTTTTTTCTTCAGATACTGCTTCTGACTGTTCTGAGGCAGGCATTATTTTCTCGGTCACAGTATCAACAAAATTACTGGCATCCGCATATTGATCAGAGCGAGTTTCTACACTCGCAATAGCTTCCTCAGCAATACTCATGTCATGAGTTTCGCCAGTGCTGTCTTGCTGAATAGCCGATTCAGCTATTGATAAATCTTCGTCAAACTTTTGATTGTACTCAGACTCAGCGCCCTCAGTATCTGCAACGAAAAGTTCTTCTTCTAAAGAAGATTTAGCTGGTGATTCTATTGCCGCCAATTCTTCTGCAGAAACATCTACTTTTTCAGGTTCCGATTCATCTGATAACTCAATAGCTGCTTCAGCTGCTGAAAAATCTTTATCAAACTCTTCGTTGTATTCCACTTTCTCATGACCTGAATCTTCAACGAATAGATCATCTTCTAGTGAAGATTTGTCTTGTTCATCTATTGCTGCCAGTTCTTCTGCAGAAACATCTACTTTTTCTGGCTCTTGTTCATCTGATAACTTAATAGCTGCTTCAGCCGCTGAAAAATCTTTATCAAACTCTTCGCTGTATTCTGATTCCTCATGACCTGAATCTTCAACGAATAGATCATCTTGTAATGAAGGTTTGGCTTGCTCATCTATCTCAGCTAATTCTTCTTCGGAGACTTCTATTTTTTCTTGTTCTTGCGCATCGGATAAGTGAATAGCTGCCTGTTCAGCAAGTGATTGTTTAGCAACTTCCTCGCTAAATTCACTTTCTTCATGTTCAGAACTTCCGCCAAATAAATCATTTTCTACCGCATCGACCTGTGGTTCTTTAATCTCAGCCAGCTCCTCGTCGGAAACATCTACTTTTTCAACATCTTCATTTTTATTGAATTCGTCTTTGACAAGCTCTGCTTCCGCATGTGCTTCATCCTTTTCCAAGTTTGGATCATGCTCTTCAACATCAGCCTCAATAAAGGCAGGTTCTGAATTAGTAATTTCTGGCGGTTGTTTAATTTGTGATAGCTCTTCACTGGAAACATAAATTTCTTCTACTTCTTCATGCGCTTGTAAACTTTGTTTTATCTTTGGTTCCTGTGCCTCGATAGGGTCCTGAGAGTCTGAGTCCGCACTATCGTTAACATCACTATCTTTTTCATCCTCTGCTAGGTCTGCAAAACATTCTGCTAGTGACGGTTCATCATCTTCTAATAAAGATGACATGGCTTCTATATCATTAATATTTTCTTCATCTATTGAATCATCATCAGATGACTCAAAAACATCAGCCAGGCTTGAATTCGATTCCTGCATAAATGCATCGAATTCAGTATCAATTGCTTGATCATGCTGAGCTAATTCAGCTTCATTTGCTAATGTTTCTTCTTGTTCGCGATCTAATAAAACTAAAACAGCATGTTTATTATCTGTTTCACTAAGCGGAGACACCCAGCCTGGCTTTGCTAGGTTAGTAGCCAGGGCTTCAACTACTTGCGGGTTGTCGTTATTAACTAAATATGCCTTAACTAAGCTTTTCCATTCTGCCATTAAGGCAAACTCCTCATCAGAGATATTAGTTCCAGTGATCGAGTGATCACGGATATTATCTCTCATATGTTGACAGAGAAATTGCAGGCCTTGGTGTGAAGCGTCAATCGACAACTGATAAAGATCAACCACATGATCTTCTAATTTACTAATAGTAAAACGATCATATACATCAACACAGGCAGTTTTATTTGCCTCTGTTTGAAACTCTGAAAGTTGGTGAGTAAATTCAGCTAGCTTCTCTTGATCAATTTTTTGCATTTGAACTTCATCCTTGGCTCAATTTCAAATTATGCAAATAGAGTGTTTGGTCTATTGATTACTTGCCAGCAAATCGATATCCAATTCTTTCTCTAATTCATCAACAGGCGTGGTTTCAACTGGCACCTGCTGCTTACCAAGAGATAATTTAAATTCACTTACTGTTTGAACAAGGTTTTTAGAATACCTACCCAATAATTCCGTATTCACAGACTGCTGCTTCATATGTTTATCGGTCTGCCGTGTACTTTCTACAATCTCGTTAGCACGTTCAAGCAAGCCACTTGACGCTTTAGCCTGCGACTTTGAACTATGAGCTATCAGTTCAACTGCATCTACCAGTTCCTTAGTCGAAGCCTGTGTCATGAGCATGGCATTTTCTGCCTTGGAAGCTAATTCGGTTCCATTGGCTACCTGCGTAATCACATCATTCATTGCAACCACAGTATCCCCAGTTTCCACTTGAATATTTGTTACCAAGGTGGCAATTTCTTTAGTTGCCTCACGTGCGTTTTCAGCAAGACGTTGAACCTCATCAGCAACTACTGCGAAACCGCGCCCTGCTTCACCTGCAGATGCTGCATGCATACTTGCGTTCAATGCCAAAATATGAGTTCTTTCCGAGATACCATTAATCAAGTTAACAATCCCGGTAATTTCCTGGGAACGCTCTCCTAAGCGTTTAATACGCTTTTCTGTTTCACTGATAGTGTCGCGAATACTATTAATACCTTGTACAGACTCATTTACTGTATCTAACGCAACTTGTGTATTATCGAACGCGCTATCTGCCTGCTTATTTGCTTCTTGCGCATCATTAGATATTTTTTGCATAGCGCTAGAGGCAACGCGTATTTCATTCATAGCGTTTTCAGCTTGTTTACGTTCTTTACGTGTTTCACCCATTACCATGTTCGCTTGGTCTCTCACTTGAGTAGAGACTTTTGCGACTTTCATAGAAATAGTGCGTACTTCACTAAGTGCCTCACCAGTTTCTTTTGCAAGCAAATTCAAGGAGTCACCAACAGCACCAGTTACATCTTCAAACACTGGTACTCGCGTGGTGAAATCTTTCTTACTTAACTGAGCAACAGACTTAAGTAATTCTACAATTGATTCATTGAGCTGGTCGTTTTCTTTTTCAGCTTCGGATAATTGTGACACTTTCTCATCAAGCAGAGTATCAAAAGCAGTAGATAACTGGCCTAACTCATCATCGCGATGAATGTGACTACGAACATCTAGTCGACCTTGGTTAACCTCATGAATAGTTGACTGCAATGATTGAATCGGATTCACTAAACTGCGTCCAAATACAAATAGAATCGCCGACAATAATGCTCCTACAAATACGATAGAAGCTATGAAAACTGTTGTTAAGCGACTAGACTCTACTGCCAATGCGACCTTATTTTGTTGAATACGATTTTGTGACGACTGCGTCATTTCATTAAATATTGGTCCCAGCATAAAGTCATAAAGCTCGGTGTATTCATTGGCACGACGCTTATTTGCTACGATAGCGCTTATGCCTGATACATATTGATCAATATATGTAGATAAATTGATTCTCTCCTCACCAGAAGCATTTGACTTATTTAGATATTGTTTAAAATCATTATTCGCTGTTGACTTTAGATCCTCATATGCTTGCGTTAAGTCGATTGACTGCATGATGTGATTCTGATTATCACGCATTAAACCTAAATAACCCAACATTGTAGAGTCACCAATTCTAACTAAGCTTTTTTCTAACTGTGTAGCAATTCCATTAACCTGATTTCTTAAACCATCATTATCAGTAAATCCAACTATGCGCTGGAACTTTACAATATCACCAAAAGATAAGCTGTAGTTATTTACTACATCTGATGATTGCTCTACTAAATTTTGAATATAATCTTTAGTATCCGCATCTTCCAGATTAGCAGTAATTGTCTGCGTATATCCATCCACCTGAGGCGCAACAGTAGCAAGCTTCTGCATTACTTGCTCAAGTTCTTTAACATGTTTTTTATGACTCTCTAGAGGGGCATCGTTATATGTTCTACCAGTGGACCCAGAAATACTTAGTGTAAAATCAGTTTCATAACGTCTGAGTTTCAAATAATTTGCCTGTGCCTGATTAACTAGCTCCTGGTACTCAATAAATGCAGACGATCTTTTTTCAGCATCACTTGATGCTTTAACACCAAGCCAATAAGTAACACCTAAAACCAAAAAACCAATAATGACAGCTGAGAACAGCGCCACTAGCTTGTTTTTAATTTCAAGATTATCTAACAATGTTAACTTAAACATTTTACTTCCCCTTTACTTCCCTGGTATTTTTAGCTTTAGAATTTACTCAACAATATGGAACATTTGTTTGTGATCAAACCCAAACCAATTATTCCCATTTTCTTTATAACTATATGTAATTAGCTGATTTATAATTTCATTATCAGTTTTGATGCCATTCTGCATATCTTGCTCATCAAACTCTAATGTCGTTATCATCTCGTCGATTTCTATGCCTGCCATGTCTTGATTCTCATCCAGCACAAGAATCTTTTTGTTGTCTATTGTTGACTCTGTCTTACTGAGACCAAATTTTTCATATAAGTCATATACAGGAACCAAATTACCCCTGACATTGCATAAGCCTTTAATACACTTAGGCATTAGTGGAATAGGTGTAATCGCTGAATGATTGATTACTTCGCTGCGTATATCTGCATCAAGCAATAAGCCTATATCATTTACTTTAAAACCATAAAAACGCTTTTTAGCACGGTCTTCATCTTCTTCTGAATAACCATCAACAGGTATAACCAAGTCTTCATTTTTAGGCTTATTGCCTAATGACGAAAATAAAGCATTTTTGATTGAATCAATGGTACTCATTTGTTTAACTAGCTATAAGCATTTATCTGTTCAACGATTTCTGCTTCGGTATATGGCTTACCAACTAATGCTTTACCCCCTTGCAGTTCAGCCCAGACACGGTCTGCTTTCTGGCATTTAGAACTAACAAACACAATAGGGATATTTTTTGTATCGCGGTCAGATATAATTTCCCGGCAGGCTTCGAAGCCATCTGTATTCTCCATAATTACATCCATAAAAATCATATCTGGATGCATTTCTTTGGCCTTTGTAATTGCCTCTTTACCAGATGACGCAGTAATTACTGTATGGCCTGCATTAGAAACAATTGACTTAATGTTCTGCAAATCCGCAGGTGAATCATCTACAACGAGAATTTTATTAGACATAAATTTTTCTCCTATACACTTAATACATTCTCAACTCATTATCCAAGATATCCAGATACCACTTTTTGGAATTCTTCATGTTCAACCGGCTTAGTTAAATAAGAGTCGCAGCCAGCTAGCTTGCCTTTTACTTTGTCAAATGGTGACGATTTACTCGTTAACATAATTACCGGAATATGCTTTGTCCTTTTATTGCGTTTAATGCGTTTACATACTTCATATCCATCAACCCCTGGCATGATTACATCCAGAAAAACTGAATCGTAATTATTTTTCTCGATAAGCTCGATTGCTTGCTGACCATTAGTAGCTAATTGCACTTGATAGTCCATCATAGTCAATTTCATTTCTAATGCTTGTCTAACAGGCAGGCTGTCATCAACAACCAATACTGCACGCTTGTTATTTGCTTGCGCAGAACTACTCTTTTCAGCAATGGATACAACTTGTTGTTGATTCAATCCTCCTGCAGCGGCTCTTTCACTTTGTGTTTCTAATTCTTTATTTTTTGCAACATCGTCAATAGTAATCTCAGGAGTATACTTAAGATCTTCAACAGTAATTTCATCTAACGACTTCAAAACACGTGTGGCAAAAAATGGAATCGGTGTGAAACGAAAACGATCGTTCTTTGGTCTCACTTTGCCTACTAATAATGTTGGACAAGTAGGTTCACCGTTCGAATCTAAATTTTCCGAACCCCATTGTTTAATGGCATCTCTATTTGAGACATTAACCATCGCAATATCTTTGTTTTCATTAATCTCGTTATTTTGAATTTTATAAGATCGTGTACGTCCTTCTGTGATCTTAAATATCCTCTCAAGAACAAGCATATCTTTCGACTCAATGCCGTAGGCACCAATCACAAATGTCTTATTCTGCATACCAGCCCATATCCTTAGATTAATTATTTAATATCCATATATTTGATGACAATTAATTAATTGCCATGCAAACTCAAATGACACATTAATACTAAGGCGAAGAAATTGGAGTCAATTAACCGATAGACGATTATTTATGCGCGACTGATTGGTCTAAACTTTACGCGCCAGAAGGGAAATTTGAGACCTGCCTCTCATTTAGCGCAGAGACAGGTACTGGAACAATTAAAGTGGTTTAACTTAATAATTATTTTATGCTTTAG
>JANQKJ010000287.1 GCA_028281205.1 Gammaproteobacteria bacterium | reverse complement strand
TAGCAATGGCAAGATATATAATTAACAGTGTCATGTTATTTGTCTTTCCATAAATTATGATAATGCAATTTAGTAATAATTTTTACCCAAACTCAGGGTGTCGATGCGGTTATTAGTTTAACAAGCGAGTAATTATCAACATTACCTTATCTATGTGAATTAGACTATTTGATAGTGAAATAAAAGTTACAATACTAAGACAAGGACTATTATTATCCAGCAGATATCCATTGCCAGAACACAAGTATGCTCAACTATTAAAACAGCAAGTAATACTATTATTTTAAGAGATCATTTTTTCTATTTATTAACAAATATTTGCTGAAAACGCCTGCTTAGCCTTCTAAATAGCAACATTATTAAATTTATTAATTCCTACATATTGCTATTTTATTTGTTTAGTATTTAATAATTTACTAATATACTCATAGTTTGTACAATACAAGACTAATTTAAATGTATGTATAGACAAACTTAAAAATACTAATAACTTATAACTAATTGTTTTCAAATAGATTTTTATTATAAATTCCATTGAAAACGAGATTTACTCAAATAAGAAAGATTATAGACAATAACTAATTAATATTACTTGAACCCTTTATATCTCGAGCTACTAGCTCTGTAGGATGACCAGAATTAACTAATTTTTTACAAACTTACTTAAGACCTAAAGGAAATATATGAAAATCTCAAAAATTACTATCACTGCTCTGTTAGCAATCATCGCCATCAGTATATCGCCGGTTTTTGGAAACGCCGATGCTGACAAAGACCTAGAAAATTACGCTACAGAGTGCAGCGCGCCAGTAGAGTTTTATGATCCTGAAGCAATGGCAAATACCATGGCTGACCCTGCGAAATTCATGCAGTTAATCACTAAAATGAACAACCCTGCAACTGCAAAATCTATCATGGAATGCATGTCTAGTCCTGAACAAATGCAAACTGCAATGCAGAGCATGAGTGACCCAGCTAAATATATGAATATGATAGTGCCTTTCATGAACCCACAGACATATATGAACTGGATGACGGCATCAATGAATCCACAAACATATCAGCCGTTCATGGCATACATGAACCCTGCGTTTTATACACAATGGATGACAGCTACAATGAACCCAGCATATTACGAGTCTATGTTCAAAATGATGGACACTGCTGAGTACACAAAGATGTTTGAATCTATGTATAAATTCCCTACTGTTGCTCAAGCCGAAACTAAGTAACAATAAGATTCTGTTGAAACTAAAAAGCCCTGGTGCCATACCAGGGCTTTTTTATGCGCAGTAATTTTTATATAAATCTTAGTTTAAAATTAAACTCAGGAAATGAACCTAATTAATATACTTATTAGTTTGCATACTCAGGCGCCTCAACTACATTTTTGATCCATAGTTCAAACTGCACAACATCAAAAAGCTCTTCGGAGATGTCTATTTCATTTTTACGATTTCTGTCCAAGTCTTTTAGCATAGTATCAATATTGTACATACCCTTGGATCTAACCGAATCATCAGTAAGCACTTCAAGATAAAATTCATATAGCTTTTCATTTACCCATGTTTGTGCAGGTATTGGGAAACCCATTTTATCTTTTCGAATTCTTACATCTTCCGGTATCTTGTCCTTCATAGCTTCACGCATTAGGCTTTTATTCCAACAACTATTAATTTTAGTTTCATCACTTGCCTGCGAGAACAAGAATGAAACTAAGCGATAGTCTAAAAATGGTAATCTGACTTCTATACCATGCGCCATTGAATTTCTGTCTTCCACCCTTAAATATAGTGGTAGCGGCGCAATCTGTGTCGAGTCTATCAATGCTGAGTGCAAGTCCATCCTTGGATCCATAAAATGCTCATAAGGTAAATGACTAGTAAACTGATCTGTAAACCATGGGTGCTGAGATACTCGTTGATGATTCTTTTTACTTGTATATTCGCTATATAAAGGTATAGACCTAAATTTTGATTTAACCAATGTTTTCAGAGTTTGCTTAAAAAGTCGCTTGCGATCATCATTGAATACGTGCGCATACTCCCCTATTTCATCCCAAGCTTTCTTGAAATTTCCAGACAGCAATAAACTGTACCAATAATTCCTAAAGTAACTGGGATACCCTGCGCATGTCTCATCTGCACCCTGGCCATTCAATATTACCGTTGTTCCATGTTCAGCAGCCATTTTAGATAGATTGAAACCAATCAAGGCTGTTAAAGAGTGCAATGGTTCATCGTGATACCATAAAGCTGAATCTAGCGAACTCCATAAGTGTAAAGCATCGGTTGTTACTCTATTTAACTCACAGCCAGTTTGATCAACTGTTTTATTAATAAAAGACGACTCATCAAATTCACTATGAATAAAAGAAAAGGCTTTTAACGCCTCATTGCTATTCACTTCTTTTCTAAGTCTTGCAACCTCACAAATTATAGCGGTGGAGTCTATACCACCAGATAAAAATACGCCTTGTGGAACATCCGCCCGTAATCTCAAACGAACTGCATCATCAAATATTTCCCTATAAGCCTCTACTGGATCACTACAGGGCTGTTGCTGCATATCTTCAAGCGACCAAAATTTAGTTACTTTTAGCTGGCCGTTGCGATCAACTTCAAAAAAGCTTCCTGGAGGAATACTGTCAATTCCTTTAAAAAACGAGTCAGTAGTGTCACCAAGTCTATCTTCAAGCAGGAAGCGCGATGCCATCGCCCAATTAATTTCGGTTTGACACAGCCCAGATGCTCGAATTGCTTTAATCTCGGATCCAAACAGTATGTTTTTATCAGAACGGTGAAAATATAGAGGCTTTATTCCAAATCTATCGCGAGAGCCAAATAACTTTTTTTCTTTACTATCATATATAAGAAAAGCCCACATACCATTAAATTTTTCTACACAGCTTTTACCCCAAGCTATATATGCATTTAATAATACTTCTGTATCACTCTTAGACCTAAACTGAAACCCGAGCTTAATTAACTCTTCACGCAGTTCAATATAGTTGTAGATTTCACCATTAAATACGATCGCATAGCGCTGATCAGGTGTCTGCATGGGTTGGCTACCCGCATCTGATAAATCTTGAATAGATAACCTTCTAAAAGCGAAACCAACTCTATCTTTAATATAAATACCATCAGAATTCGGCCCACGATGTCGAATCACATGGGACATTTTCTTCAATTGCTCGCTGTTGATGTTTTCGCCTGTCAGGCTAACTATAGATGCAAAACCGCACATACTTATTAAGTTGTTCTAAGCTTTTGTAAAAGAGTAGTATTTTAAGGTTTTTCTCAGCATGAAAAGTGCTATCGGTCTTGTTTTTTGACACCCAGACCGCAATGCATGTCTATTTTTTACTTTTCTGCTTGATGCAAATACGAGTAAAGCAAATCTTTTTTGACAATTCACTAAACAACACCGAAGACAATATCGTTTGGGTGAGCTCAATGAATAAAATTGTTCTTCTACTAAATAGCTTAAATCCTAACAGCTCATATCCGTTGGCTCACGAACTAATTACATACATAAATACTCAAATATTAACCAAAGAGTACTTACATGATTGGCATAATATTCACATCTCAATAATTCGAAAAATACGAATACAAAATATTATATAATCGATTTTTCCTTATATAAATATAATGAGATGATTATAGCCAGAATTTAAATCAAAAGGAGGTGAACTTGTTAGAAACAGTCGTAACAATTGCATTACTGACCGCAGGATTCGTTGTGCTATTAATGGTTGCCGAAGCAATATCAAGTTACTTTATTACTAACTAAAGAGCGCCTTTAAATGAGACATCTTAACTACAATCATTTATTGTACTTTTGGATGGTAGCTAAAGAAGGCAGCATAGCCAAAGCATCGGAAATACTTTATATCACGCCACAAACCATTAGCGGGCAACTGAAGTTACTGGAACAATCAGTCGACGAAGCCTTATTCAAACGTGCAGGCAGAGGCCTTGCGTTAACTAATGAAGGTGAAAGTATCTATCTATACGCTGATGAAATATTTAATTTAGGTGCCGAGCTTTCCGAACGTGTGCACCGCAAGATGATCAGCGGTTCAAACGAGTTACGTATTGGTATCGTTAATTCTATACCCAAGCTTATTGCATACAAGACATTACAACCTGCATTAACACTAGAGGAACCACTACGAATTATCTGTGATGAAGGTGAACTTGACACTTTATTAGGTAATTTAGCTATTCATCAACTAGACTTAATTATATCAGACCGCATGATTCCAAATGGCCTAAATGTCAAAGCTTTTAATCATGTACTAGGCGAAAGTAATATTGCCTTTTATGCCAGCAATAAAATTGCACGCAAGTACATTAAAAATTTTCCTCAATCATTAAATAATGCACCCATGTTATTACCCAAGAAAGATAATGATATGCGCAAACAGTTAGAAACGTGGTTCGATAAAATGGATGTGATCCCAAATATAATTGCAGAATTTGATGATAGCGCATTGTTAAAAGCATTTGGCCAAGCGGGCACAGGGATATTCCCAGCGCCGCTAGCAATTTCCGATCATGTCGAGCAAATGTATAGCTCAAAGCAGCTTGGTGTAGCAGATTCTGTAAAAGAGTCCTACTACGCTATTTCCCCAGAACGCAAACTAAAGCATCCAGGTGTAATAAGAATTACTTCTGAAGCAAGAGATAATTTATTGGACTGATACTCTATTTATATTTTTTTGAATTTTAGTTAATTTACTATTTCTAACAATTTCTCTGCGTAAACGTGAAAGTGCATTTCTAAGTGCTAACTTGCCATCAGTGCTTCTTGCACTAGCATTTATACATTTACCATTAACAGATTTGGCATTTAGCTCACATACATAACAATTGCTATTTGTTTCAGTGTCTGTTATCGATTTAAATTTCAATGAACAATTTTGATCCAATGAATTAATCGTCGCCAGGTAGTAATCTACTTCATGATTAATTACGTCGATCCATTCATTTTTAATTTTGTTTTCCAAAATAAGCTTCATTAAAAATATCCTATCTATTTAATAAAGAGTATTATCGATAACAACTTCCTTAAAATAAATCAGTTTATATTTTATATTCATATCGGTTTATATTGAGTCTGTAAGCCAACATACTTAATCGTCCAGTACAGGGCTTTTAAATAAAGCCGGTTTCACAGTAAGAACAGAGCATTTAACCTCAGACAGAATGTTTTCTGCAGTGTTACCAATTAATAACCCCGAAATACCTGTTCTATTCAAAGTTCCCATTACTATTAAATCAATGTTATTTTCATCAGAAAATTTGGGAATAACTTCCCTGGGATTACCATTTACTACTTTCCAATCAACATCACTATCACTCAACTCATGTTTACCTTCTAGAGAACTTTTCAATGATAGTTGATTTTCCTTAATATGATTCTCACGTTCTTTCAATTTATTATCTAGTTCAGCACTATCGACCTTAATAAAAGCACTATGTCGCATCATATTTTCACCCATTAGATGCCATGCACTTAGTATTGTTAAGTGCGCACCTGTTTTTTCTGCAATAGTGAATGCTAAACTTAATATGTGTTTATTTATAGACTTGCTTTCAGCACTATTAGAGACATCAACGGCTGCAAGTATTCTTTTAGGGTAATTAGTCTGATTTTTGTTCAGTATCCAAACTGGTACTAAAGATTTTCTAATTAGCCTCCAGTCCTCACTTGTGAAATAGCGGCTTGTTTCACTATCACTATGTGATACTTGAAATATTATGTCGGCATCTATAGAAATAGATTTCTTTATTATCTCTATAAAAGGCATACCAACAATGACCTCTATGGTAACCTCAACATCAGTATTACTATTTGCATCAACTATTTTTTGTATTCTATCGGTATGATGTTTTATAAAAAGTGCAGTGAATTCCTCTTTAGACATAACACCTTCCAATGTATCTGAATAATCATCTACATTTTTATAAACAGCCGTTATGAAAACATCCGCCTGCATAGAAGATGCCATAGCTAACCCATAGTCTAGCGTTTTAATTTCATCACATTCATCATCAATCGCAATTAAAACTCGATCAATTACATTCATCTTTATAGCTCCTTACAACTATTTTGCGAGTACAAATACTCCTATTAATATTACAATCAATATAAAAAATGATAGCGAGGATAGCGACCAGCTGACTGTGTTACTATCATTACTTTCACTGATTAAATTACTTAAGCTTTTATTTATTTGCTGCATAGAAATAATATTACTGCCTGTTATAGAAATATTACTCACAGGCTCGTATAATTTATTTAAGGCAGTTGTGACCAGTTGAGCAATATCACCAGCCGGAAAATACTTATTCATATAAGAATATTTATAATCAAACTTGCGCAACAACAAGACTATAATTATCGCTAATAATAATGCAGAACAAATAGGTATGAGAGAATTAACCATGTTACCAAGCAGTGTAATATGCTCATTCCATGCATAAATAGTGATAGCCATTAATGACAAAAATATCAAGGCAAACCCTAAATTACTGAGCTTGTTATTATTCGAGTTTTCTATTGGAGCAGATATTTTTAATATAAAAGTAAATCGGACTAACAAGCATGTTGTAAGAAAACTGCTTAGCCAAATCCACTGCTTAAGAAAGGCTAATTGATGTGAATCAATTGCAACTTGTTTGAGTAAATCTTTAGCATACACTCCAGCCGTCAATGGTGCACCAGCTAGACCTAAACTAGCTATTAATAACCCAATCCACCAGAACGCTTTCATATAGTAGTGTCCAGGTTGATATACGCAACATACAAACAAATAAGATTTAGCGAGTGCATGATGTAACATCATCATTAAAAATATCGGCAGGTATAATGGCCACTGCGCTGGCGCAGCAATACCTGCTGCCAAAACTAGAGCAAACAATGACATTTGACTGATGCTCGAATAACCTAATAGTGCACGTGGATCCGTTTGCATAACGCCAACGAATATTGAATATAAATATCCCAAAACACCTAGAATCGTCACAAGCAAGCTGATATGCACTAATGGTTCATAAAATGGCAACCAACGCAACCAGCCTAGCAACCCAACATTGATAGCAACACCTGCTAATACAATAGCAGCAGGAATACTTGCTGATTTATATATAAGTGGGAGTGTTACATGTAATGGAAACATACCCACTTTAATACCAAAACCGAAAATTATTAATGCAATTACCCAGTTAGGCAAAAAACCATTGAGTTCAATTGGGAATTGCACCGAATTACTTAAATGGATAAGTGCAATCATTGCTATAAATAGAAATAACTCACCAATAATTGTGAATGTAATATAAACATTACTGGCAAATTTTTGTTGTGCCGTGTTATTGAGGTTAACCAATATATATACTGGCAAACTCATCAAAGTGAAAGCAATATAAAACGTCATAATATCTTGGCTTAATATAGCTAAATTACTGCCTATAAATACCATGCCAATTGACATTAAATATTTGCACGTACATTCAAATTTACTCGTAGAATCAAGTGCAAATAAGCTCGCAACAATCCATATTAAAGATGAAACTAAGGAAAATATATAGTTTGTAGAGTCTAGTCCCAAATAAATTCCCAGAAACAACCAATTAAGTGAGATTGAAAACTCTGATAGTACTAACAGTACAGCTAACTGCATTAAAGAAACTGCAATAATAAAATAATAAATAGCCTTACTCATTGCACATACTCTCTTTCAGCTATTAATTTTGCCCACTTCAATGGGCTAAATTCCACATTAGCAAAAATACTAATTACAATGACTAGGCCAGCTGTTACCAGGGGTGGATAAAGCAACATCCAGCGAGTTTCGTGTTTGGTATCTTTAATCGCTACATTCCATTCGCTTGTAGGCTGCTTCATCCAACCTCTATATAAAATAGGCAGAAAATACATAGCATTGAGTGCACTGCTGGCTACCAGCACCCATATCACCCATACCTGATTACTTTCTAACGCGCCAAGGCCTAAATAGGTTTTACTTATAAAACCTGCCAATGGCGGAATCCCAATCATTCCCAGTGCTGCGAGAGTAAATGCCAACATCGTCCAAGGCATACGTTTCCCTACCCCGTCAAGTTCACTCACGTTATGTAACTTTAATGTTTCAGCAAAATTACCTGCACAGAAAAATAGAGTAATCTTCATTAAACCTTGGTGGACTAGATGTACAATACCACCCACTGTTGCCAACGGCCCTGCTATAGCAGTACCAAGTGTAATATACGACACTTGACTGATAGTAGAATATGCAAGACGTGGTTTAAGTTCATCCTGGAATAAAGCACGTACCGAGCCAAAAATTATGGTGAAACTAGCAACATAAGCCAGCGGCATTAATAAGCCGAGTTGATTTGAATACTCAACACCATAAACATCATAAACAACTCTTACGATACCAAAAGCACCGGCTTTAACAACCGCTACTGCATGCAATAAAGAGCTCACCGGTGCGGGTGCCACCATTGCTTTAGGTAACCAACCATGCAAAGGAAATAATGCAGCCTTAACACCTAACCCAGCTATTAATAAAAAGAATATCCACTTTAAAGCACTTTCATCTAAGTGCTCCATTTTTGATAATACTCCAGTGGATGTAAAATCAAGTGGACCAGCAATAGACATCAACCAAGCAACTCCAACGATAAGCATTGCCCCACCTGCGAGGGTATAAATTAAATAAATTTTACCTGCTCTTATCGCCGCAGCATTACCTTTATGTACAACTAGTGGATACGTCGTTAACGTAAGTAATTCATAAAATATTAAGAATGTTATTAAATTACCGGCTAACGCAATACCAATGGTGGCGCTAACACAAAGACTAAAAAACCCAAAGAAACGACTTTGGTTTCTTGTACCCGAAAAATAACCAATCGCATAGATTGTGGTAACCAACCATAAAACACTTGAAAGTCCAACAAATAATACAGATAAAGTATCTGCATGCAGCACCAGGTCTATACCTGGTACTAACTGCCACCTGGTTTCAAACTGATAGCCTAAATAAACACCGTAGATAAGCGCTATAACAAATATAATTTTTATACATGCACCAATTAAATTAAGTGTTGTACGTAAGCTATTTGATTGTCCCTTCAGAAAGAAAATCAC
>JANQKJ010000179.1 GCA_028281205.1 Gammaproteobacteria bacterium | reverse complement strand
CAATATCATCAGAATATGCAAAGCCAGTTTTATCACCAGACATTGCACGTACACCAACACCATGCTCAAGATTAAAACTTGCATCTTTGACAATGCCGTCATCTAAAGACCAGGACTCTCGTGTAACAGACTGGAAATATAAATCTGCCGCATCTATCGAACCACCCAATGCCGCGCTCAACGCTTTATTAACGTCCTCATCACTTAAGCCAGTAGGTGCTAATAAATGTTGGCGTGCGATATCTAAATTTTCCATAACATTAATCTACTTTAATTTTCTATGTTGCAAGCATGGGAATGTCCGACGTGTGTTATGCATATGCTCTATATCAATATCTGCTAACACAACACCCGCACCTTGCGATAATCGATTTAAAATATTACCCCATGGGTCGACAATCATACTGTCGCCATAAGTATTACGCCCACTTAAATGGTAGCCTCCTTGATCTGCTGCAATTACGTAGCATAGATTTTCAATCGCGCGCGCACGTACTAATACTTCCCAGTGGGCTTTACCGGTTGTGGCTGTAAACGCAGAAGGAATAGCTATAATCTCTGCACCTTTATCAATTAGCTGGCGAAATAACTCAGGGAAACGCAGATCATAACAAATCGCAAGACCTAGTTTGCCAAATGGTGTGTCTGCAACAATAACATCAGTGCCACTAGTGATAGTTTCAGATTCTTTGTAGCTTTCTTCATTACCCAATTCAACATCGAATAAATGAATTTTTTCGTAACGCGCTACTTCTTGACCTTGTGCGTTATAAAGAATAGAAGCTGCAATAATTTTATTTGGGTCATCGCACCAGATAGGAACCGTACCACCAACAATCCAAATACCATGCTTGGCCGCCTGCTCACTAAGAAAAGTTTGGATAGGTCCGTCACCATAAGCCTCTCGAATCTCTACCTTATCTGATTCCTGAATACCCATAATAGGAAAGTTTTCTGGCAACACAACAAGTTCAGCACCTTGATCTTTTGCCAGATGAATTAGTCGTCTAGCCTCCATAAGATTGGCATCACGTTGTGGTGCAGAAGCCATTTGAATGGCTGCAACTTTACTCATAATAAATATCCTAAAAACTTGAGTTAACTAGTTTTAAGTATGCTTGAATGATGAATACTAGGCTAGCCTGCACAAAGTGATATCTAATTAAACGCATATTAATAGTGATAAATAGAAATTTAAGGTGCAGATTGTTGGCCAACAGTTTCAGCCGCTGGATTAGCTTTTTTCTTGGATACTGTTTCAATCACGGGTTCTTGCCAAGTGCCGGTCATTTTATATTCTATTTTGGTGACCTTGTTTAAGCCAACAACTTTGGCAACCCGGTCAGCCAGAATACCTGCTGCGGCACCTACTGGCCCTCCCACGATTGCACCTGCTGCTGGCAATGTTCCACTCACTGCCGGAGTAACAAATATAGTTTGATCATAAGTTTGATCAACAAGGTTTGTGTTCCCACTAATTTCAATATCGGCAGCCGAAGCTTTGATTGCCACGTTTTGGGTTTTTAAGTCACCACCTTGCGACAGATCAAGATCCCCCTTGATAGAATCAAAGGTAAAGCCTTTGTTGGTAACGTCTTTAAAATCCAGTGACAAGCGGCGACTAATCGCACCAAGATTTAACAGCGCGAGCAAGCGCCCGGCATTACCGGGATTAATTTCTGATACCGAGCCTTCAGTGATTTTAAATGATGTTTGGCCAGACATTTTCGCCAACTCAAATTGATGCGGTGCAGCTTGCCAGGCAATATCTCCGCGCGCTTCTGCATCGCCTTTTTTCAAACTACTATTAAAACCCAAATCTACGAGCGTATCCTCAACATCAATACTTTCCAACTCAAAGCTGAAAGTGGTTGTATGTTGATTTTCTTGCTCAGTCCACATTCCTGTCGCCGATGCATGCATATCTTGTGCTGCCAGTTTGATTTCATCAAACACCATACCAGTCTCATTTATAGAAGCATTCACATATACATCAGACAGTTTAATTTCGTTAAAGATTAAGTGGTCACTTGAAAATGAAAAAGGACGTAATTGACTGGGACTCGCTACTTTTGTAATTTTTTTAGCTTCCTGATTGTCTGCCCGCTTGTTAAGAATAAGATTGTTCATATTAATTGAGATAGCCTTGCTGTTATCGTCAGGTATTTGCACAATGCCTTTACCCAAACTTGAATCTACATCAATCACATAATTATCATTGTCTTGTTCAGCCAATATACGCACATTCTCAGCAGGCCATTGCGGCAATAATAACGAATCTATTTCCACCTCAATACTAGGTGGCTGGCTAGATGCACCACTCGTTGGTGACTTATTAGCGGCTGAACTGGCGTATTGCTTATAAGTAGCTAACCATAAATCAGGAGCCAGAGTTTGCCAGTGGCCTCGTATTATCATGCCAGCACCCGGCACTGAAGGATTTTCTGATGCATCTAAATCAATCATACGCAGTGCAAATGGCTGCTCAGGCTTAAGAGAAAAATGCAATCCGATTAGCTCAGGCACGCGCCATGCCATAGCACCTTGTTGCTGGTCGAATACAAAAGATGCATCCATAGTTGTTTGTTGATCTTTTTTCAGAGGCGCGGGCAACTTTGACTCTATACCTAACAGATCACTATTGATGGTTAACTTGAGCTTGTCTGGATTATTTTTCTTAAAGAATGAGGGTAAATGTAATTTACCCTCAACTGCAGTGACGCCACTAAAATATGGTTTAAAGCGTGGATAACGTTGCGTCAAATATTCACCAAGGTCAAAGTCGCCATTAAATTTAAGGCTGGATGCTCCCTCGCCTGCAGGTTGCAATGCAACATTTACGGCTTGCCCATATACATTTGCGACCACAGATTCACTGCTGGCACCTTCAGAATCAAACGCTACCTCACCAGCAAGATCATTTAATTCAATGCCCACGTTATTAATGTCCAGGGTATTACCCAAAAAATGAATATTACCAGACGCACGTGGCGGGTAATCAATTTTGCGTGAAAGTGAGCGACTGAAATCAAGTTCTAAGCGTGAATCTCCTTGCAGAGAAATTTGATCGACTATAGAACCAGTCTTTTTCACTAGACCTGCTTCACCTAAAAATTGTAATAAGTTTTGTGCCGGACCATCTACGGTGCCATTAAGCTTCATCACTGACTGCAAAAAATTTTCGATATTAATATCGACTTTCTTTATCTTAGAATCTAATGTGGTTGCATGTCTGGATGAAATATTAATTCGCTGTTTGTCGATTGACACACTGGCTTGAACATTTTCAAGTTGGGGCCAGCCTTTCTTATATTCCAAAATACCATTTTCTACATTTACACGCGTTTGGAAAACGCCTGATGACTGGTGAAACGGAAATTTACTCATATCACCTCTAAGCAATACAGATGCACTAGTGACATCACCCTTGT
>JANQKJ010000176.1 GCA_028281205.1 Gammaproteobacteria bacterium | reverse complement strand
GTAAGAGGATAAGGCTGCTTAGGTAATTAAAATGAAGTTATTTGAAAATATTTACAACAAATGTATGCAGGCTGCAGAACATAAACGTGCACCTTCAATACTAAGTGCGTTAAGTTTTGCTGAATCTTCATTTTTTCCTATCCCACCAGATGTCATGCTGGCACCGATGGCAATGCGCTTGCCAAATAAAGCTTTTTGGTTTGCATTTCTAACTACATTGTTTTCAGTTCTTGGTGGAGTTGCTGGCTATGCCATTGGTTACTTTGCATTTGATCTGATTTCGCAGTGGCTGCAAACTACGAAGTATTGGGAAAGTTATATCCATGCACGCGAATGGTTTGAACTATGGGGTGTATGGATTGTGTTCATAGCTGGTTTTTCTCCAATTCCCTATAAGCTATTCACTATTACGGCAGGTGTGATGGTGCAGCCGTTGATTCCTTTTATAGTAGCGTCATTTGTCGGGCGTGGTGCGCGTTTCTTTTTGGTAGCAGGAATAGTGAAATATGCCGGGCCACGTATTGAACCTATGTTGCTAAAATATATCGAATGGTTAGGTTGGATATTCGTGCTGATATTGGCTATCGTTATTGCATGGGTGTCTATGCATTAATCGATTTATAAATGGCTCGATGCGAATAATTTTATTATGTCTATGTGCGGTACTTATTCTTAACGGATGTGCATCTAAACCAAAAGAGCCGCGACATTTCCATCACAGTTACCATACAGTGCAAAAAGGTGACACTTTGTTCTCGATTAGCTGGCGCTATGGCATAGCTACAAAAGAGCTGGCTAGGTGGAACAATATTCCTTACCCATACACAATTTATCCTGGTCAAAAGTTACGCCTTAATTCAACTGCACCTACCAGCAGGACGGCTAAAAAAACTAGCAGTAAAAAATCCACGCCTCAGCCAAGTAAGAAGAAAGTTAAAACAGTGCCTGTTGGCGATTGGCGTTGGCCAGTCAAAGGTAAGTTAATAAGTAAGTTCTCGAATAAAAATAATGGTATTGATATCGCAGCTAAAGAAGGTACAGGAGTGGGTGCGGCTGCGGCAGGAAAAGTAGTTTATGCAGGTAATGGTCTGAGGGGTTATGGTAATTTATTAATCATTAAGCATAATGACAGTTTCTTCAGTGCCTATGCACATAATAGAAGGTTACTTGTAGCCGAGGGTGTAAGTGTCAAAGCAGGGCAGAAAATTGCAGAAGTTGGGTCCACGGGGACAGATAAAACAATGTTGCATTTTGAGATACGTAGAGATGGAAATCCTGTCGACCCGCTTAAATATTTACCGCGTTAGTTATTGAGTAAAAGTAACGCACCTACATCACGCTGTTCAGAGGACAAAACGGAGTAAGTGCGGCAGGCTGCGGCATGGTCCATCGCTTCAAAACCAATATTACACTGGGCAAAATAGGCAACCACCGAAGCATCTGGAAATTGTAAGCTCTCTCCACAGCCTAAAATGACAATTTCAGGCTTTAAATCGATAATAAATTGTACTGCATCTCGATCGAGCTGTGGGCTAGTGGTGTGTTGAATGCTTTCAATCAGAGTATTTGGTGATATATACAGTGATGATTTATAGCAATGTCGGTTTATAGTGACAGAATTTTTGCTGTACTCATTAATAATGTAGTTACCCGCAGGCTTGTCTTCTGTAAAATGCACGGTTTGGTCTAAGCGAATATTTTGCCTCAATAGTACTTTAAGTTCCGAAACAGCGCATCCATGGAAGATTTCCCTAGAATTCAACGGCTTCCGCCGTATATTTTTAACATCGTCAATGAGCGGAAAGCAGCCTTTCGCGCTGAAGGGGAGGATATTGTGGACTTTGGTATGGGTAATCCAGACCAAGGTGCACCTGCTCATATTGTAGACAAGCTAGTCGAAGCCGCACAGCGCAACGATACGCATAGATACTCGTTATCGAAAGGCATTCCGCGTCTTAGAAAAGCGATTTGCAACTGGTATGAACGCAAATTCAATGTACCTTTGGACCCTGAGTATGAGGCTATTGTGACTATTGGCTCAAAGGAAGGGCTGGCACACCTTGCGCTTGCTATGCTCAGCCCGGGTGATGCGGTGTTGGTGCCTAATCCAGCCTACCCGATACATCCATATGGTTGTGTGATTGCAGGTGCGGAAGTCATTTACGTGCCTTTGTGCGAAGAAACAGACTTTTTTGAAGAGCTGGAAAAAGCGATTCAAGTGGCGTGGCCAAAGCCAAAGCTGATTATTTTGAATTTCCCGGCCAACCCAACGACACAATGTGTGGAGCTGGATTTTTTTGAACGTGTTGTTGATATCGCTAAAGAACATAATATATGGGTAATTAACGACATTGCCTATGGCGAAATCACCTATGATGGTTATGAGCCTCCTTCGATTCTGCAAGTGCAAGGCGCAAAAGATATCGCAGCCGAGTTTTATTCTTTGTCTAAAACATACAATATGCCCGGATGGCGCGTGGGTTTCATGTGCGGTAATAAAACCTTAGTTTCAGCTTTATCTCGATTAAAGTCTTATCTTGACTACGGTATGTTTACGCCTATACAAGTTGCTGCGATTGCTGCCCTGGATGGACCTCAGGATTGTGTTGAGCAAATACGTTCAATGTATTGTTCACGCCGCGATGTGTTGGTGGAGGGGTTAAATAACCTAGGTTGGTATGTCGAACCACCTAAAGCTACTATGTTTGTTTGGGCAAAAATACCTGAACAATTTGCTGATCAGGGTTCTTTGGATTTTTCTATGCATATGTTGGAACAAGCAAAAGTGGCCGTATCACCAGGAGTTGGTTTTGGACAATATGGAGATAAACATGTGCGCTTTAGTTTAATTGAAAACGAACATAGAACACGCCAAGCATTGCGCGGTATTAAAAAAATGTTCAGGAATACAGGATAACAGATGAGTGTTGATACATTAACAATTTCAAAACCAGTGTTAGTTGGTATTTTAGGTTTAGGAACTGTCGGCGGGGGTACAGCAGAAGTTCTGCAAAAGAACTCAGTTGAAATTGCCCGCAGAGCCGGGCGTTCGATAGAGATAGTTGCTGCGAGTGTGCGTGATATTAATAAAAAGCGGCCCGCGGTTCTAGATAATGTAAAGCTCACATTAGACTCAAATGAAATTGTTGACGACCCTAATATTGATATTGTGCTGGAGTTGATTGGCGGTACTGAATTAGCTAAAGACTTGGTATTACGTGCAATAGAAAACGGCAAACACATTGTTACTGCCAATAAAGCACTTATAGCATTACATGGGAATGAGATATTTGCTGCGGCACAACGCAAAGGTGTAACTGTTGCATTTGAAGCGGCCGTAGCAGGTGGTATACCCATTATTAAAGCTATCAGAGAAGGGCTGGCAGGAAACCAAATAGAATGGTTAGCTGGTATTATCAATGGTACAGGTAATTTTATTCTCACCGAGATGCGCGATAAAGGTCGCGACTTTGAAGATGTATTGAAAGAAGCGCAACAATTAGGTTATGCCGAAGCGGATCCTACATTTGACGTCGAAGGTATTGATGCGGCGCATAAACTGACAATACTCGCGTCGATTGCTTTTGGTGTGCCACTGCAATTTGAAAAAGTTTACACAGAAGGTATTTCAAACATCACCTCTGAAGATGTGGAATACGCCAGTGAGCTAGGTTATCGAATTAAACATCTAGGCATTGCTCGTCGGGTTGATTCCGGCCTCGAAATGCGTGTGCATCCAACTTTAATTCCACATAGACGCTTAATTGCTAATGTGGATGGTGTAATGAATGCAGTGTTAGTGCGAGCAGATGCGGTAGGTTCTACACTATATTATGGTCCAGGTGCAGGCGCACAACCGACTGCATCAGCCGTTGTTGCTGACTTGGTAGATGTTGTGCGGGCACTGACTACAGATCCAGGTAATCGGGTACCACATTTAGCTTTCCAACCTGATGCTATTCAAGACATTGAAATGTTGTCTATCAATGAAGCCGAGACTGCATTCTATTTGCGTATGCAAGTGCGAGACCAGGCCGGTGTGTTGGCAGATATTACGCGTTTGTTTGCAGATCAAAATATTAGTATCGAAGCAATCGTACAGAAAGAACAAAAAGATGATCAAGGTTGTGTGCCGCTAGTTATTCTTACACATAACGTGCTTGAATCTAATATGATAGCGGCAATAGAAAAAATAGAAAATCTGTCCAGCGTGACAGGTAAAGTAATAAGAATACGGTTAGAAACTTTAGGTTAAGTCAATGTCGCAAAACGATTCACATTACACAGGGCTAATTAAACGCTTTTTGCCAAGATTGCCCATCGACCCGAATGGAAAAATTATCAGTCTGGGAGAAGGTAACACTCCATTGATACAATGCCACAATATAAAAATTGTGAAAGAGCATGATATTTCTTTGTATGTAAAATTCGAGGGGTTAAATCCGACCGGTTCCTTTAAAGATCGGGGCATGACTGTCGCTGTGACTAAAGCAGTTCAAGAGGGAAGCCGTGCAATCATCTGCGCATCAACTGGAAATACGTCCGCTGCCGCTGCTGCATATGCATCGCGAGCTGGTATTCGTGCTTTTGTATTAATACCCGATGGAAAAATTGCCATGGGCAAACTTGCACAAGCTATGATTCATGGCGCTATTGTGATCCAGGTACGCGGTAATTTTGATGATGGTATGCGCTTGGTGAAAGAAGTTGCTGATCATGCGCCGGTAGATATTGTTAATAGTATTAATCCCTATCGACTTCAAGGACAAAAAACTGCTTCCTTTGAGATAGTAGAAGAGTTAGGTAAAGCACCTGATTTTCACTGTTTGCCGGTAGGCAATGCCGGTAATATTACTGCTCACTGGATTGGATATACAGAGTGTGCAAGTGACAACGGCTCGATTCAGACGCAAGCATGTAATTTATGTTCAGGTAATTGTCAGTTTGAAACTCCAAGTGCAATTACTAATCGACCTAAAATGGTTGGCTATCAAGCGTCAGGCAGCGCTCCTTTTATGCGTGGTGCAATGGTTGATTCACCGGAAACAATTGCTACTGCAATTCGTATTGGTCATCCGCAGAGTTGGGATAATGCCTGGACAGTATCCAAAGAATCAGGCGGCTGGTTTGATGAATGTACTGATGACGAAATATTAGCGGCTCAAAGAACTCTGGCCTGTGATGAAGGTGTATTTTGTGAGCCGGCATCGGCAACTTCTGTTGCGGGTGCTTTGCGTGATATTCAAAATGGAAAAATTCCTAATGGGAGTTCTGTGGTATGTACACTAACCGGCCATGGATTAAAAGATCCTGATACGGCGATTAAACAGGCGACCAGTAAAATGCTAACTATTGATGCTAACTTAGAACAAGTTAAACAAGCGATTTTATCAAATATGGCATAGCAATAGTTTTGTATGTGGTGATGAGTAATTATAAATATTGTCGCGTATACGGTTGCCGCATTATAGTTTTAATAGTTCTTTTATTCTGTAATGCATCTATTCAGGCTCACCCGTTTTTATGGAAGGTCAGCGGTGCTCATGAGTTCTATATGTTCGGCACCATACACTTGCCAGACCCGCGTGTCACAACGTTGCCCGAAGAAGTCAATCAAGCACTTGCCGATTCTGATTCTTTCTATGCGGAATTGGATTTGAGTGAAGAAAATACTATGTTGATTAAGCAATCAATGTGGCTGCCTGAAAAAAAGAGTTTATATGATTATCTCACTAGTGAATTAGAAGCTGATATTTCGGGCTATCTGCGAGCAATTAATAAAGACCTTAATTTAGAATTTTTTGCTAAGCAAAAAATTTGGGTGTTAGCGATAACGTTAACAGTGCTCGAACAGCAATTAAAGTATCCCGGCCATCCTCCACTTGATACAGTGTTATATGATCAAGCTGTTGCTCTGGGTTTAACAACTGGTGGACTTGAAACAGTGGATGAGCAACTGAGTGTATTTGAAAAAATGTCAGTCGAGCAACAACTGATCTTTTTGGAAGATACAGTCAACTTCATGAAATTATCTAGAACTAATTCGCAGACATTTATTGAGCAGTCCATAATAGCTTATTTGGATGGCGATCTAGATGCTTTGATGGATCATTTAATGTCTTATATGAAAGACAATGAATTTTACGAGCAATTACTTGATCGTTTAATAAATCAGCGTAACCTTAATATGGCTAACAAAATGTTGGCACTAGTGAGTCAGGCTCCTGAAAAAAAATATTTTTTTGCTGTCGGTGCAGGTCATTTCTGGGGCACTGAAGGCATACATTCTATCCTTGAGGAACAGGGGTATGTGATTGAGACAATTGAATAATATGGATCATATTCAGTTGAAAAATCATTAATTACATAATCATAAAATGAAGCTGTTAGATTCGATGATGTCTGCCTTTGTTAAGGTGGGGCAACTTACAATAATCGATGCGCAAGGCATTGAGCATGTATACGGCCCGGGAGGAAGCGAGTCACCCAGTGCCACAATCAGACTGACAGATGAAAAGCTGTATCGCAAATTATTTTTAAATCCAGAGCTGTATGCTGGTGAAGCGTATATGGACGGGACATTGATATGTGAGCAGGGAGGTATACGTGGCATGCTAGAAGTCTTTGCTAACAATCGTGGCAGATTACGCAATCAGAAAACACAAAAAGCACTAAGGCGTTGGCTTAAAAAAATACGCAAATTTCATCAAAGAAATAAAATTAGTACGTCACGTAAGAATGTCCAACATCATTATGATCTATCAAATGAGTTTTACCGTTTATTTCTAGACGCAGATTTAAATTATTCTTGTGCTTATTTTCAAAATGAAAATATGTCACTAGAGGAAGCACAAACAGCTAAAAAAAGGCATATTGCTTCTAAATTACGATTGCAAGCCAATATGAAGGTACTTGATATTGGCTGTGGTTGGGGTGGAATGGCAATTTATTTGGCAGAACAGTTTGCTTGCAACGTTGTTGGTGTAACGCTTTCCGAACAACAATTTGCACTTGCAAATGAACGCATCCAAGCGCGTGGTTTACAAAATAAAGTGCAAATACAATTAATAGATTATCGTGATATTAACGAAAAATTTGATCGAGTAGTATCTATTGGCATGTTTGAGCATGTTGGTGTTACACATTACCTTGAGTATTTTAAAAAAATTAAATCGCTTCTGGTAGATGATGGTTGTGCGCTTATTCATTCTATAGGCAGGAAGGGAGGGCCAGGAACCACGGGTGCATGGATTCGTAAGTATATTTTTCCTGGCGGCTATTCACCTGCATTATCTGAGACATTTTCTGAAATAGAAAA
>JANQKJ010000234.1 GCA_028281205.1 Gammaproteobacteria bacterium | reverse complement strand
CGGATCTTGCCGTGAAGAAAGATGCTATTCCAGGCTTTATTAATGAGGCTTGGACAAAAATTAACACTGCGGGTACGTACCGCGGACAATGTGCTGAATTATGCGGACGTGATCATGGCTTTATGCCAATTGTCGTGCGTGCAGTAGAAGAAGCGGAATTTCAGCAGTTTCTTGCGGATAACACTACATTAGAGAGTGGCAGCGAGCTTGCAGCAATAACAGAGTAATTCTGCATAGATTAAGAAAAAGAGTTTATTTAATGTTTCAAAATTAAGGAGTACATAATGAGTACGGTTGCTACCGACGATCATCATGATGATCACCAGGAAAGTCCTTATTCGATAAAGCGATGGGTGTTTACAACAAACCATAAAGACATAGGTACATTGTATCTGTGGTTCTCGTTTATCATGTTTTTAATTGGCGGTGTAATGGCGCTGATAATTCGAACCGAGTTGTTCGAGCCAGGCATGCAATTTGTCGATCCTCAATTCTTCAATTCCATGACTACGATGCACGCAATTATCATGGTATTTGGTGTTGTTATGCCGGCATTTACAGGTCTAGCCAACTGGTTGATTCCAATGATGATTGGCGCAACCGATATGGCCTTGCCGCGTATGAATAACTGGAGTTTTTGGATACTACCATTTGCATTTGCAATGATGATGTCAACATTGTTTATGGACGGTGGTGGGCCTGCGGGAGGTTGGACTCTGTACCCTCCACTTATTTTGCAGACAGGTGATGCATTTCCATTTGTGATTTTAGCCATTCACTTTATGGGTTTGTCTTCAATCATGGGCGCTATCAACGTTATTGCAACTGTGTTGAATATGCGTGCACCTGGCATGACACTAATGAAAATGCCTTTATTTGTATGGACTTGGTTAATCACTGCGTATTTGTTAATTGCAGTTATGCCGGTACTTGCGGGTGGTGTGACAATGTTACTCACTGACAAATATTTCTTGACCAGCTTTTTCAATGCAGCTGGTGGTGGAGATCCGGTATTATTCCAACATATATTCTGGTTCTTTGGTCATCCAGAAGTGTATATTTTAATATTGCCTTCTTTTGGTGTGATCTCAAGTATCATCCCTACGTTCGCACGCAAGCCATTGTTTGGTTATGCATCCATGGTATATGCCACAGGTTCAATCGCTTTCTTGTCATTCATCGTATGGGCTCACCATATGTTCACAGTGGGCATGCCACTAGCAGGTGAGTTATTCTTTATGTTTGCCACCATGTTAATTGCAGTGCCTACAGGGGTGAAAGTATTCAACTGGGTAGCTACCATGTGGCGTGGTGCAATGACATTTGAAACACCGATGTTATTCGCACTAGGCTTCATTATCATGTTTACTATTGGTGGATTCTCTGGGTTAATGCTTGCATTAGCACCGGTTGACTTCCAGTATCACGACACTTACTTTGTGGTTGCACATTTCCACTACGTTCTGGTACCAGGTTCTGTATTCGCAATTATCGCGGCAGTTTATTACTGGCTACCTAAGTGGTGCGGTAATATGTATAACGAAGGGCTAGGCAAGTTACATTTCTGGTTATCAACCATTTTTGTCAACCTCACTTTCTTCCCAATGCACTTTGTTGGTTTAGCTGGGATGCCAAGACGTATTCCTGACTACGCACTTCAGTTCTCTGACTACAATATGATGGCGACAGTAGGTGCATTCGGCTTTGGTTTTGCGCAGTTAATTTTCTTGTACGTTGTGATCCAGGCGATTCGTAGTGGCAACAAAGCAACCAGCCAAGTATGGGAAAATGCAGAAGGTCTTGAGTGGACGCTTGCATCACCCGCTCCTTACCATAGCTTCACTACCCCACCTGTTGTTAAGTAGTAAACATGTAAGGATGCAAAAGTAAGTTGTTGCAATGGATGCTAAACGGAAACAACAAAGGGCAGCCAATATCACAGTGTTTGTGTTGGCATTGGTTGCCTTGGCTATCTATATTGGTTTTTACTTTCTTGTAGGTAATACATAAAAATGATTAGTTCAGCAAAAAGTGTAGTAGGCAAACTGACATTAGTGGCTGTTTTTATGTTTGGTTTTGGTTATTTACTAGTGCCTTTATATGAGGTGTTCTGTGATATAACCGGCTTGCGCTTCACACAAGATGCGAACGAAGAGCTAGTCGCTCAAGAAATCATAGAAGATACAACGCGTCTCGTTACAGTTGAGTTTGATGCGTCACTTAACCAGTCCATGCCATGGGAAGTAAAACCTGCGGTAACAAGAATGCAGGTACACCCAGGGCGGGTATACACAACAAACTACATTGCAAAAAATAAAACACAATCAGCGATGGTAGGACAAGCCGTACCGAGCATTACTCCATTTGTTGCCAACAAGCATTTAGTAAAAACTGAGTGCTTTTGTTTTGAGAACCAGCCTATTGAAGCTGGCCAGCAAGTTGAAATGCCGCTTAGCTTTATGGTTAACCCAAAATTGCCGAAAGATGTAAAAGTGGTCACACTTTCTTACACATTCTTTGATATTACACAAAGCGCTGAAATTAATAATTTTGATTCAAACGAATCAGTACTAGCATTTAACTGAGGATTAAGTCATGGCACATGCTGAAAATTCGTATTACATTCCACACGGAAGTCATTGGCCAATAGTTGGCTCTATAGGTGTTTGCACACTTATGGTTGGCTTTGCCAACTTCTTGAATAATGTCTCCTGGGGTTCGCCGACCATGCTGGTTGGGCTTGCTATTGTACTATTTATGGTCTTTGGCTGGTTTGGAACAGTGATAAGAGAAAATCAAAAAGACATGTATAACATGCAAGTAGACATGTCATTTCGTTGGGGCATGTTTTGGTTTATTTTCTCTGAAGTAATGTTTTTTGCAGTATTCTTTGGCTCGCTTTTTTATGCAAGACAGTATTCAATACCATGGTTAAGTGGAGAAGGTGATGGTATTAGTACCAATGCGTTCTTATGGGAGGGCTATGAGGGTACATGGCCTACCGATGCGAATGGTCCTGCGAATATTGGTGGAGACTATCAACATATTCCAGCGTGGGGCTTGCCAGCACTTAATACTGCATTATTGTTGACTAGTGGTGTGACATTGACATGGGCACACCATGCCTTAAAAGCTAACCACCGATTGCAGTTGATCATTGGCTTGTTTTTAACTATCGCATTAGGTGTGATCTTCATGTTTGTACAGGGCTATGAGTACATTCATGCTTACCGGGATCTAGGGTTGACATTAGGTTCTGGTATTTTTGGTGCAACGTTTTTCATGTTGACAGGGTTCCATGGGTTCCATGTAACCTTGGGAGCAATCATGTTGATTGTAATATTGTTTAGGTGCATGGCAGGTCACTTTACGCCAGAAAGACATTTTGGCTTTGAGGCAGTGGCCTGGTATTGGCATTTTGTGGATGTTGTATGGCTGGGATTATTTATCTTTGTATATATGATCTAGACGCGCCATTACTTAAATAATGAAAAAGGCGTCTTAGTGGCGCCTTTTTCATTTAATGAATTTAAAAAACTTACATTCCACGCGGCTGTATCCAGCCAAATTTAGCGCTAACTATCAGAATAATAAAAGCTAATACGGACAAACCAACTCTGTATGTTAATGCGCGTACTGTTTTGTCATTACTCTCTTTAGAGACCAGTAAGTGGAATAATGCCGATGCAAGGCTACCAAGTATAAGAAGGAATAATATTACAACAAATATTTTAATCAGCATGTGCAGCCCTATATAGCAGTGTATGCTTAAGTATAACCATCATTAACATTAAATGCTTTCCTTATAACCGTTTGTATGAGAACAACAACTTTACGTTTCTGGTTTGTACAGATAATGAGCCTGGCTACGTTGATACTATTTTTAAGCTTGGGTACGTGGCAAATGGGTAGGGGGAATGTAAAAAGTGATATTGAAAAAGCAAGTGAACAAGATGATGTTGGATATATGGAGGTCCGCCTGCCATTAGAAAATTTAGTGGATTGGCGCTACAAGAAAATTAAGTTAACGGGTGTATACGACAGCAGCAAGCAGTTTCTACTTGATAACCAGGTTCGAAACCGTGCCACAGGGTATAATGTGTTGACACCACTTTATATAAATGACCAAAGTGCTTGGGTATTAGTAGATCGTGGTTGGATTCCACAAACGTCGGGACGGGAACAATTACCGAATGTAGATGTAAATAGTGGTAATGACTTTTCCGTTTCTGGCAATGTTTATGTGCCCTACGATAAAGCTTATAGCTTAGGCGGAATTGCTGATGGCGAGGATCATGGCTGGCCTAGAAGAATACAGTTTGTTGATTATCAGCTACTAAGCGACAGGTTAGGTGTGACATTGCAACCGTTTACACTGCGCTTAGATGTTAATGAAAAATATGGTTATCAAAGAGATTGGACAGAAAATAATATTACCTCACAGAAGCATTATGGCTATGCATTTCAATGGTATGCGATGGCGCTCGCTCTAGTAGTATTGTGGTGGTTATATAGCATCAAACCTTTATTTAAAAATAAATGAAACAAGAAAATTCAAAATTCTCAGGCTATATGCTGATAGCAGTTTTTGTTGTGCCATTGCTTATTGCAATTGTTATGTATTCACTTCGGGGTCATATGCCCACGGTTGGCAGTGTGTCGCATGGTGAGTTAATACATCCGGCAGAGCCTATCGAAGTGTTACAAATACAATCGCAAAACAATCAAACAATTTCACTTGCAGAGGTAACTGGCAAGTGGACGTATCTAATTCATGCGCCTCATGGTTGTGACTTAGAATGCGAGGCGAGTCTTTTCAAATTGCGTCAAACAAAGGCAGCTACCGGTCGCGAGAGAAATCGAATTCAGTCAGTATTATTATTGGGAGAAAAGCAGCTAACTTCAGAAGTCGCGATACGAAATCAAAAAATAAAAGTGGGACGCTTAAACAGGCTGGAATTAGAAAGCCAAGCAGGTGTAAATAAAGAGTTAATCCCTGGAACAATTTATCTGCTCGACCCGCATGGCAATATGATGATGAAGTACGACAATATGGCCACGTCTAAAGGTATGTTAAAAGACATTAAGAAATTACTAAAAATTTCTAATATTGGGTGATAGTCATGAGTTCTACATTCAGAGGTATAGTTTTGGGCACATTAATACTTACATTTGTTGTTGTGGTATTAGGTGCATATGTGCGTTTATCTGATGCTGGCTTGGGTTGCCCAGATTGGCCAGGATGTTATGGGCACTTAATTGGTGTTCCAAAAACTGATGCTGAAGTAGCGCATGCGAATGACAATTTTGATCGAGCTGTTGAAATAGGCAAAGCGTGGAAAGAAATGGTTCATCGTTATTTTGCTGGCGCGTTAGGGCTGTTAATTTTTGTTATCGCCATTTATTTATTTAGAAAAGATAATCAAGGTGAACGACACATAGCAGCAGGTGTTATTTTAGTGTCGGTACTATTGTTTCAAGCTACGTTGGGGATGTGGACGGTGACCCTGCAACTCAAACCATTAATCGTTATGGGTCATTTATTAGGTGGTTTCACATTATTTAATCTGCTTGCATGGCAATGGCTACGCACTAGCAATATGCAGCCGACTATGAATGTTTCCACTGCGCGTCCTCTGTTTATGTTGTCAGTATTAGTAATCACTATACTTGCCGGCCAAATTGCTTTAGGAGGTTGGGTAAGCTCAAATTATGCAGCTTTGGCATGCGTAGATTTTCCCAAGTGCCAACAGTCCTGGTGGCCAAACATGGATTTTAAGGATGCGTTTATACTTTGGCGTGGTTTAGGAGTTGACTATGAATTTGGTGTACTTGACCATCCCGCCCGGGTAGCTATTCATTATGTACACCGTATTGGCGCATTAGTGACGACAATAGCAATTTTATTCTACGCCGCACGTATTTATAAATTTTCAGATGCTGTTC
>JANQKJ010000226.1 GCA_028281205.1 Gammaproteobacteria bacterium | reverse complement strand
TTGCAAAAAAATTATTTGAACAGGCAATAGTAGCTTTAATTGAAAATCGTAAAGTTGAAGGTGAACGCATGCGTGAGCTTATCGCGCAGCGTGGCGTACAACTAAAACAATTAGTAGAAACTGTACGTGAGCGTCGCCCAGAAGTGCTTGCATCTATTCGTGCAAAACTCATGGCACGCATTGAAGATATAGAAGTTGAGTTTGACTCTAATCGGCTAGAACAAGAATTAGTAATGATTGCGCAAAAGCTTGATGTGGATGAGGAACTTGATCGTCTAGATAGTCATCTCGCAGAATTAAATGATGTGCTGGCAAATGACAAACCAGTAGGTCGTCGCCTGGACTTTCTCATGCAGGAATTAAATCGGGAAGCGAACACACTTAGCTCTAAGTCAGCCGATATTGTCACAACTCAAGCGGCAGTGGACATGAAAGTGAATATTGAACAAATGCGTGAACAAGTACAAAACATTGAATAGATAAATTAAGAATAAAGATTGAGTAATGTCATGGATATAAAAATTTTATGCACCGGCGGCACATTCGATAAAGTCTACTATGACGCACTTAGTGATTATCAAATAGGTGAGCCACAAGTTGAATGGATATTAAAACAAGCAGGTGTCAATTTTAGTTATGAAATTGAAAGCATCTTAAAAAAAGATAGTCTGGACATCACGGACGAAGATCGTGCACATATTGTTGCCAGCGTGAAAAAACAAACCTGCCAGCGTATTGTGATCACTCATGGCACAGATACCATGGTTGAAACAGCACAAGCAGTTAAAGTATTTAGTGAAAAAACAATAGTACTGGTTGGAGCTATGCAGCCAGCAAGATTTAAAGATAGCGATGCAGTCTATAATATTGGCTTCGCGACTGCGGCAGTAAGCATTTTGCCTGCGGGTGTTTATATCGCTATGAACGGGCAATTATTTGATGCCGATGAAGTGCAGAAAAATCGTGATGCAGGTCGCTTTGAGAGTAAATAGCGCATTAATAAATGCAATTTTAAGGCTTGAAAAATATATTGTTGCCACCACCTTAATAGTAATTCAGATATAAAGGGCTTGAATTAACACATGGTCAGCCCAATATAGATATTAGTTAATTGTTTTTTTTGGAGGTAATGATGTTAGCAAGAATTAATGCGCACCCTGTGAGTCTTTGGCGTGAGTTCCACGACGAAGTCGATAATTGGCTGGCTGCCGCTAATGGTCAGATGGAAGCTCCATCACGTTGGGCGCCTGCCGTTGATGTCATTGAAGAGCAGGATAGTTATGTGCTCAAAGCAGATCTACCTGGTGTTGAGCGTCAAGACATAGACATTGTGTATGAAGATAGTGCACTTACTATTAAAGGTAAGCGTGATAGTGAAACGCGAGATGAGCATGACGGTTACAAACGTATAGAAAGATCACATGGTGAATTTCAAAGAACGTTTCGTATGCCTGAGAATATTGATGCAGAAAATATTTCAGCAAAAAATGAACATGGCGTATTAGTTGTGCGAATTCCTAAACAGGAAAAAGCACAAAAGAAAATAGAAGTGCAGTAAGCGCGACTATTTTATAATGACTAGTGATAGTCATTCCAAGTCAATGACGCCGCGTTAATTCGCGGCGTCTTTAGTTAAGCTGTAACAATTTATGGAATATAAAGATTACTATAAAACTCTTGGTGTAGAACGCAACGCAAGCGAAGCTGATATTAAAAAAGCTTATCGTCGCCTTGCGCGCAAGTATCATCCAGATGTTAGTAAAGAGACAAATGCAGAGCAACGCTTTAAAGAAATTGGGGAAGCTTATGAAGTATTAAAAGATCCCCAAAAGCGTCAGTCATATGATCAGCTAGGTGCCAACTGGAAAGCCGGTGAACAATTTCGTCCACCTCCAGGTTGGGAGAGTGCAGGTTTTGGTGGCTTTGGTGGCCACGGTGCTGGGTTTGATGGTGCTAGTGGTTTCAGTGATTTTTTTGAAAGTATTTTTGGCGGTGGTTTCGCACAGTCGGCAGGTGCCGGGCACAGTTTTCAGCAAGCAGGTCAAGATCAAAGTGCAAGGATTAATGTGTCGATTAACGAGGCTTATCATGGTGCCAATAAAACTATTCGCTTGAGTAATGGTAAATCTTTACAAGTAAAAATTCCGTCTGGTATTACAAGTGGGAAAAAGATTCGTTTGAGTGGACAAGGTTCGCCAGGTATTAATGGCGGTCCTAACGGTGATTTGTATTTAGAAATCACCGTTGTCGATGATGCAATCTATAAGCTTGAAGGTAAGGATATTTATATTGATGTTAACATTGCACCATGGGAAGCTGCGCTGGGAGATAAAATACCTGTTGTAACATTGGATGGTCAGGTAGAAATAAAAATTCCCGCTAATTCTAAAAGCGGGCGCAAAATGCGCTTGGCTGGTAAAGGGTTGCCTGGTTCGCCCGCAGGTGATTTATATGTGCGCTTGCTTATTGTTGCACCACCAGCAACAACACAGGAGGAAAAAACATTTTACGATGATATGCGTAATATGTTTAAGTTTAACCCTCGTGCTAAATAAGGCTATTTAATTTGATATGGAACTGATCGAATTAAAAGAGTTCTTAGTAGCTAATTACAAGTAGTAAAAATTAAGTCCAATGAGTAACAATATTAAAAAGCTCGTCGTTCCTATACTTGCATTATGGTTTATAACAGCAGGTGGTTTTAAACTTGCTATCGCTGGATTGCCTGCCAGTGTCAATGGCGAATCCTTGCCAACCTTGGCGCCTATGTTGGAACAGGTCACGCCCAGTGTAGTGAATATTGCAACTTCGGGTACTGTGATTCAGCAAAGCCCATTATTTAACGACCCTTTCTTTCGACGTTTTTTTGATTTGCCTCAACAACCACGTGAGCGTAAGCGAACTGGTTTGGGCTCAGGTGTGATTCTTGATGCTAAAGAAGGCTACATTGTTACTAACAATCATGTCATTGAAAAAGCAGATGATATTGTTGTCACTCTTAGTGATGGGCGTAAATTTGATGCCACTGTAGTGGGTAGAGATCCCGGTGCAGATGTGGCGATTATTCAAGTTGAAGCAAAAAATTTAACAGCCATACAAGTGGCAGACTCTAACCAACTGCGTGTAGGTGATTTCGTTGTCGCTATCGGTAATCCATTTGGTTTGGGTCAAACAGTTACTTCCGGTATTGTTAGTGCTCTAGGTCGTAGTGGATTAGGGCTTGAGTCTTATGAAGACTTTATCCAAACCGATGCGTCCATTAACCCTGGTAACTCAGGTGGTGCACTAGTTAATCTGCGTGGCGAGTTGGTGGGCATTAATACTGCGATCGTGGGTCCTAGTGGTGGTAGTGTCGGTATTGGTTTTGCTATTCCTGTGAACATGGCGCAACAAATTATCGCTCAACTGATTGAGCACGGTGAAGTAAAACGAGGACGTCTAGGTTTTACTGCACAGGATTTAACACCTGAATTAGCAGAGGCGTTTGATATTGATCGACGTAAAGGTGTGGTGGTTGCCAGAGTAGAAGAAGATTCTGCAGCCGAGAAAGCTGGTATGCGTGCAGGTGACGTGATAGTTGCAGTAGACGGCGATGCGGTTGAAGACTCTGCAGATGTACGCAACGTCATTGGTCTTCTACGTGTAGGTACAAAAATAGAAATAGATATTATTCGTAACGGTAAAGCCAAGCGACTGGTTGCCAAAATTGCAGAAAGAAAATCCAAAACTATTGCGGGTAAAAAGTTATCTAAAAAACTGGCAGGTGCTGAGTTGACCTTAACCGACATTGATCAACGCAATGGGAAAGTCACTCCCGTCATAATGATCTCAAAGCTGCAACCGGGAAGTGCTGCGGCAAGTTCCGGTTTACGTGCTGGCGATATTATCCTATCTGTTAACAAGCGCCCTGTTACTACTTTCAAGGAAATGGAAACAGCCATTGAAGTAGAGTCGCGGGGACTATTAATGAATATTCAGCGCGGTAATAGAGGTTTGTTTATCTTGATAAGATAAATAATATTATGTCTTAGCCGCCGGTGACGGGCGGAAAAAAAGCGACTTCATCACCATCTTGAATCGTCTCATTTAAACTGACATATTCCTGGTTGACAGCCACCAGTGTATTGGCAGGCATGTCCTCCCCTTGTGTGCTGAGATTCCACACATCATTGGCGGTTAAATTTGTCTGCATCTCCAGCTCAGCGTCAGCATATCCCAGGCGCTCCCTTAGGCTGGCAAAAAAGCGTACATTAATTGTCATAATTAGAAATCATGCTATTCGGTCAGTTGGTGTATTATCTTACTGAATAATGACAACACATCATAATAATGAATCAATTAACACATTTTAATACCTCCGGTGAAGCTCATATGGTGGATGTGGGTGAGAAACCGTTGACCCAGCGCATTGCTATTGCCGAGGGACGCATTGCGATGCAAGCCAGTACTCTTGAGTTGATTGAACAGGGCGGGCACAAGAAAGGAGATGTACTAGGCATAGCACGAATCGCAGGGATTATGGCGGCCAAGAAAACCTCTGAGTTAGTACCACTGTGCCATCCATTGCAACTGTCTTCAGTTAAAGTTGACTTTAGTTGTGACAATCAAGCCAAGCAAGTTCACTGTGTTACCACAGTTAAGACCACTGGACCAACAGGGGTTGAAATGGAAGCATTAACGGCCGTGCAGATCGCATTACTAACTATTTACGATATGTGTAAAGCTGTTGATAAAGGTATGACTATGTGTGATATCCGGTTAGTAGAAAAGCAAGGTGGCAAATCAGGTACGTGGGTACGCAAGCAAACATAATGCGACAAATATTTCAGGTTGAGGAGTAAATATAATGAAAATAATTAAATACTTAATAATCGCCTTGGTTGTACTGATCGTGGTGTTTGTAGCAGGCGCTGCCATATTAGTCGCAACCGTAGATCCAAATGATCATAAAGATACAATTGTAGCAAAAGTAAAAGAAGCAACAGGGCGGGATTTGTCATTACAAGGAGACATTGGTTTTTCTTTCTTTCCTAAACTGGGTGTGAAGTTAGGGCAGGCTGAATTAAGTAATGCCGTGGGCTTTGGACAAGCACCATTCGCCAGTGTTGATAATGTCGGTGTCAGTGTTGATTTACTTAGTTTATTAAGAATGAAAGTGCAGGCGGATACAATTGAACTCAAGGGCTTGCGGGTTAACCTGCAAAAAAACAAGAATGGAAAAACAAATTGGGATGATTTATCTCAATCATCAACTAGTGCACATGCAGAGTCTTCAAGTTCAGACGGTGCCGGCGCAGATATTGGTTTGGAAGTTGCTGGCATTTATATTACCGATTCGCAAGTTGTTTATGACGATCAACAAGCCGGCAATAAAATTACCTTAAACCCTATTGAATTAAAAACTGGATCTATTGGCAGTGGCAAACCATCAAGTATTAATCTTGAATTGGGTTTAGCGCAAACTAATCCTGCCATGAATGCAGATATTAAATTGGATACCAAAGCCAGACTTAATATCAGTACCGCAGTTTATGAATTAACAGATTTAGTGTTGGCGGTACAGGCTAAGGGAGATACATTGCCTAATGGTGAACTCAATGTGAATGTAAAGAGCAATGTTGAAGCAGACCTAAAAAGTGAATCACTGAAACTTGATCCTATTGTGGTTGACCTTGCGGATGTCGCACTTGATGGTAACTTAAGCGTTAAATCATTTTCCAAGCCAAATATTTCTTTTGCATTAAACTCGGATGAAATTGATTTGGCCAAACTAGTGCCGGCGACAGATAGTTCAGGTCAACCTACAAGTAATGAGTCGTCAGGCGATGCAGCACCAGCAGATACCGATGCAAAAATAGAGTTGCCTACAGATATGTTGCGCGGCTTAAAAATTGATGGTTCGCTCACTGTTGGCAAGTTACTGGCATCCGGCTTAACCATGACGGATATCTCAGCAAAAATTACCGGTGATGAAGGCGTCATTAATCTTAATCCACTTAAGATGAATTTGTATGAAGGCACTTATACAGGTAGTGCTGGTTTGAATGTGAGTGGTAACACACCTAAGTATTCGGCAAGTAGCGACCTTAAAAATCTTGCTATTGATGGATTGATGTCAGATTTGTCTGAAGATGGAAAGTCAATCATTCGTGGCAAGTCAGCCTTATCCTTTAAAGTGAATACGACAGGAGAGCGTCCCTCAGAGTTGAAAAAAGGTTTGAATGGTAATGCAAGTTTTAATGCTGCCGAAGGAGCCTTGCAAAGTGAAAAACTTGCTCAAAATGTTGAGAAAGTCATTGCGTTTCTTAAGGGGCGAGAACCCAAGCCGGCAGGAGAGGAGCTTGTGTTTGATTCATTGTCTGCCACATTTAACATTCAAAATGGTGTGGCAAACAATAACGATCTAAAACTAGTGACACCACTCATTTATGGTAATGGTAAAGGTGCCATTAATATCGCTGACTCCGAGCTGGATTACGTAATGGCAATAGGCTTATCTGACGAACCGGGTAAAGCCGCAATTCCTATTACCATTAAAGGACCATTTGAGAAACCCAAGTATGGCGTGGATTTAAAAGCCGCTTTAAGTGAAAAACAAAAAGAAGTTGTAGAAGAAAAGAAAGAAGAGCTTAAAGAAAAAATCAATGAAAAGATTGGCGATAAAGTCGGTGATAAATTAAAGAACCTTAAACTATTCTAATGAAGTTCTGCTTGCTGGTGCTGCTGACATTTATGTCAGTAGCTCATGCTGAAGATATTCAAGTTGAAGTTATTAAGAAAAAAGGTAATGCTTACCACTTTAATATGCAGTTTATTGCACATGCGTCAGTAGGAAAAGTGCATGCAATTATCACTGATTATAATAATCTTACCCAGTTAAATCCGTTGATTAAAGAAAGCCGTGTGTTGCCGCATGATGTTGTAGGCGTGACGCGTGTTGAGTTGGTTACAGAAGGGTGTATGTTTTTTTTCTGTAAAAAAATTATTCGTGTTGAAGATGCACAAATAAAAGATGACTTAACTATCGAAACTCAATTTGTCCCTGAGTTAAGTGATTTTAAGTCAGGCCAAACACGTTGGACTTTTACTTCTGTTGAGCAACATACATTAGTGAATTATCAGGCATCCATGATTCCCGATTTCTGGTTGCCTCCATTCATGGGGCCTTATATGCTTAAAAAGCAGCTGCGTTCGCAGTTGCATTATACTGCTAAAAAAATAAATTCATTATTACTGCAACGTGCCCAATAAATTGTCATTTGCTGATCGCGTGCTTGACTGGGCACAACAACATGGCCGTAAGCAACTGCCTTGGCAGCAGCAGCGTACTGCTTATCGTGTATGGGTATCTGAAATTATGTTACAACAAACTCAGGTGGATACCGTTATTCCTTATTTTGAAAAATTTATGCGCAGTTTCCCTTCAATTGAAGCGCTCGCCAATGCGCAACAAGATGAAGTATTACATCATTGGTCGGGCTTAGGTTATTACGCACGTGCGCGTAATCTGCATAAAGCCGCGAAAATTATTCGTGATCAGTATCGAGGCAAGTTTCCGGTAAACATTGAAGAGGTAGTCGCATTGCCTGGCATTGGCCGTTCAACAGCGGGTGCAATTTTGTCGTTGAGTCATAATCAAAGGCATACCATTCTTGATGGTAATGTAAAACGGGTATTGGCACGGCACTGCGCAATACACGGCTGGCCGGGTGCAGCAAAAACAGAAAAACAATTATGGGCAATAGCCGAGCAACGCACGCCAGCAACTAATAATGCAGACTACACACAAGCGATGATGGATCTGGGTGCAACATGCTGTACACGCACTAAACCACACTGTAATGAATGTCCTGTAAGTGAAGATTGCCAGGCGTTAATTAATGATCAGCAACATGAACTGCCCCATGCAAAACCTAAAAAACAAATACCTGAACGTTCTACTGTCATGCTTGTGTTACAAAATCATCAGCAACAATTGTTAATGCAACGCCGTCCTAACCATGGCGTATGGGGAGGGTTGTGGAGTTTTCCTGAGTTTGAGAGTGAAGGGCAAGGTTTAGACTGGTGCTTGCGTACTTTCCAGTCCCAACCTGAATCCAGGCAAACATTATCCAAGCTTACACATACATTCAGTCACTTTCGTCTACACATAACGCCTATCTCAGTGAGGTACAGCACCCCTATACACTGGGTAATGGAAGGCGAGGAATGGGTCTGGTATAAACATGGCACATCACAAGCGGGGCTTGCTGCACCCGTCAACCAACTGGTTAAACTATTAGTAAATTGAAGGAGTCATCGTGGCTAGAATGGTGCAATGCACGAAAACCGGAAAAGAAGCTGAAGGATTGGATTTTGCTCCTTATCCTGGTGATCTAGGTAAACGAATCTACGAAAATATTTCCAAAGAAGCCTGGCAAGCATGGCTGGGACATCAGACCATGCTAATTAATGAGTATCGACTAACTCCGGTAGATCCAAAGAACCGCAAATTTTTAGAAGAAGAGATGGAGAAATTCTTATTTGGCGAAGGTTCTGACGTACCCAAGGAATTTGTCGCTCCCAAAGACTAAGGTTGACTCACAAGCCACGACCCGGTTTAATGTCGCCCTTTCTATGGGCAGATACACCTAAATTCCTGATTTAACAAGAATATGGGTTGCAATATATAATTAAAAGGATCAGCGATTTCATTATCGCGCCATGGATGGATCTTTACCTATATCAACATTTGGTCAGCGCAGCGGGGTTGCGCAGCAACAGGGTAGGCTGGATTGAAAATCTCGGTTGTCAATTAGATAACTCGAGTCGATAACGCAAAGTTGTTGAATTAAGTAATGCCAGCATAGCGGGGTTGCGCAGCAACAGGGTAGGCTGGATTGAAAATCTCGATTATCAATTAGATAAGTCGAGTCAATAATGCA
>JANQKJ010000221.1 GCA_028281205.1 Gammaproteobacteria bacterium | reverse complement strand
GAATAATATTGCCAGCATCATTCAACAAGCAGAGCAGTATTGCAAAGCCCATGGTGCTCGCTTAACTGTAAAACGGAAGCAAGTTTTAGCGGGGCTGATCCAATCTAATAAAGCCCTTTCCGCTTATGAGCTGATTGATTTTTGTAAAGAACACTATGGTGAGAGTATCTCCGCTGTGTCGGTCTATCGCATTTTGGAATTTCTAGAAAATGAACGTTTGGCGCACAAGCTCAATCTGGCAAACAAGTATGTCGCGTGCGCACATATTCGTTGTAATCACGATCAGAATGTCCCGCAATTTTTAATTTGCACGAAATGCAGCAAGGTTCAAGAAATCAGCGTCGAGCCATCCACGATCGCTGAGCTTCAGACCAATGCACAAGAAGCGGGTTTTAAGCTGATAAGCCCTCAGCTGGAAATGAATGGTTTGTGCAATGACTGCATTGTGCATGCAACCTAAAAAAACACAGGAACAAGCGTTTAATGAAAACTACTCAAATGTTAACAGACAAACTCGCCATAGGCTTATCACTGACGTGTGCCATCCATTGTCTGGCACTACCACTCCTATTAATATTGCTGCCCAGCATGGCGGCATTGCAACTGGACAATGAGGCCTTTCATCTCTGGATGGTAATCGCCGTGCTCCCCACAAGCATCTATGCCTTAACGCTCGGATGCAAACAACACAAGCGCTATCAACTACTCATCTTGGGTTCCATAGGATTATTGCTGCTTATTATGGCATTAGCATTAGGAGAGGAGCGTATCGGTGAAGCTGGTGAAAAAATACTGACGGTCTTAGGGGCCAGTTTTGTTGCAATCGGACACTGGTTTAATTATCGCCTTTGTCGTGTACAAAAAGATAAAGACTGTCCCTGCCCTAACGATAAACACACGGTCTTATAATGAAACGCGACTACTTCATTGTTTTGGAGCAACACAGCGATGACAGCACACCACTGCTGCTATCAGATGTCATTGAGCAGCTTGCCTTTAATGAGCAAGGTTTAATACCCGTGATCACTCAAGATGCAAATACCAAATCCATACTGATGTTTGCCTGGATGAATAAAGATGCTCTTGAAAAGACACTTGCGACCAAACGTATGACTTACTGGTCGCGAAGCCGGCAGCAATTGTGGGTGAAAGGTGAAACCAGCGGTCATATGCAAAAGCTGGTCTCCATGTCATTCGATTGCGATGGCGACGTTGTTCTCTGTCAGGTCGAGCAGCAAGGAGCGGCCTGCCATACTGGCAGGCAATCCTGTTTTTACTTAAATGTCGAGGCCGATAAACAGCAGGTTATTGTTAAAAGTGGAACATCATGCACGCTTGCATGCACAAAATGCCGTGGTGATCGATCCTAAATATTCTAGTAGAGAAATTCAATGAATTCATCCAAATCAAAATCTCGTCAGCTCACCGAAAAGCAAATTTTAAAACAGTCTCAGTCAAAATATATGAGCGCTGAACAGCTCGCATTTTTTAAAAACAGGTTATTAGAGCTTTACGAGACAACTGGTGTGAGAATTCAAGAAGCCAAGGATCAAATGGCAACCAGTCCTGTAGACTTTAGCGACCCAAATGATAGAGCTTCCTGGGAGGAACAATCGAATATCGCTCTTCGAATAGTCGAACGCGAACAAAAGCTGTTGCCAAAAATTCAGAAATCTTTGGAACGTATTCGCTTAGGTGCCTATGGCTATTGTCTGGAAACAGGTGAGCCAATAGGTATTCCACGTCTTTTGGCCAGGCCCACGGCCGAATATTGTGCAGAAGTGAAAGAAGTTAAAGAAATCAAAGAAGATCAGTACAGGGACTAGAGTATAAGTACTTCAGCTATTCCGCAAACTTACGAAGAATGGCGTCACTGCATTACGGTGATTTGCCAACAGGAACTGACGCCGCCTTATATAAAAATGCGGATCAAATCTTTAAGCTCAGCAAATGATGAAATCACTCGAAAGTTTGTCAAGTTATATGGTGAGCAACAACGGCTAAAAACGCTGCAATGGTTTAAGCAAGCGATGAATGAAATACGTTAAACATTTTATTTGGTAGTTAGAGATAACGAAGTATGAGTATTGCGCATGCAAAGTCTTGACGTTGTAATTGTTGGTGCAGGTCCTGCTGGCATTGGCATGGCTTTGGAGTTGAGCAAAACAGCTGACCTGTATTATGGCGTGGTGGAGCGTGATCGTATAGGCGAATCATTTCGACGT
>JANQKJ010000135.1 GCA_028281205.1 Gammaproteobacteria bacterium | reverse complement strand
TCACAATCACTCTATCAAAAGCGGCACATGCCTGACCTATGAGCCAGTGATTTGTTAGATCCGTGGATGCAATCTTTACATAGGGTGAACCTAATGATTTTAGAAGTGATATTCCCTTACGACAAAAAACAGAAGCAGATATATCAATCCCTCGCAACTTTGCATGTGACCATATGCTTTTCCATTGGCTTTCACTTAACTCTTCAGACTTTCTTACCTTAAACACAGGGTTATCAATATAGGTTTCATCATCGAGATATTTTGGCAAATACAAGCCATCTGCGTATATGAATTGAAACTTAACTGAACTTGCACCAGCAAACTCTGCAATATCGATTAATTTCTTTGCGGCTTCTAGTGAGCCGTTGTGATTGCTACCTGCTTCAGCAATAACTTCTGGAGTCAACATGTCGATTTTTCTTTGATGATGAGAATATTTCTAATATTTTATTTGGTAAACTATTTTGTTTTCGCAATAAGGCAAACTTCATCGCCTGTTGATGCATTGTTTCAAGCGCTGATGAATCGGACAATAGTCTTGACAAAGCCTTAACATCCAATGGTTCACGATCAATTATTTTAACCGCACCTGACTCAATTAAATTCCTGTTCTTATTGGTTTTGCGATTTAATAGTAACGAAACAGCTGGAATTCCACGTGCCACCGATTCAGAGATCATAACACCTTCGCCGCCCACAAAAAAATTAATCGGCTGCATGTATTCCCATGGGTTATTAACAAATCCTGATCTGGAAAAACTGATATCACAGCGATTAGGCAATCGAGGGTGGTTATTTGAAATCAACCGAACTTCTTTTAAGCCCTCTACCGAGACCAATTCTTCAAGAAGTGGCTCCAAATTTATAAAGTCTGTACCACCAGTTAAACAGATCCCCACAAGCAACTCAGAATAACTCCGACGTACTGGCTCTACCTCTTGAGATGTAACAAAAGCATAAGAATCATCCACTACCAGATCTACGCTATCAGGTACCAATTCTTTCATACTCTTAGGCAGATCGCGCACTATTACATGTGTGGCTAAGTCAAACCTATTAAAAACAGGGGAGATTATCAAGCGAAGATGGTGCAATGAAACCCAAGCAGCCTCAACTTCATTTATTTCGATCGCATCAACCACCACCAAACCAGTGCTATCAGGCAAGCTCTCAGAAAAAGGTATTCCGAGAGTTTTGGCGACTTTCCTTCCATAGCTATCTGATATCAAGGTAAGCTGGACATTTAGGCCTTGCTTTATCAAATTACTCGTGACGGCTGCACTTCTAGTTAAATGACCTACTCCAATATTCTGAGATATCTGAACTAGAAAGTTAAGCGTTTTAGATTCTTTAGCAGAATCAACCTTTGACATAACCTACAACTAATTTTTTAAACTCTTCAAGCTGTTCGAGTTGAAACTTACCAATTCGTTTCCACTCTGATTCAACATCAGGCACTGACTGCAAAGTATCGCCACCATTATCAATCTTATTTAGTAGCGCATCTCTAAATTCATCACCCAATCCAATCATATCCAGACAAGCAGAACCAAATTTTAGATCATTGAACAAACATTGAGCACGTTCATCATAAGTAATATTGATAGTTTTGTTCCCAAACGACAAAGCTGGCAATGACGCATGCAAGCGATAGCTAATCACCATTTCAGCACTACGCATTAAACCAAGATATGTGTATACATCATTAGTGAAAATTGAATCAACCTTTCTTGAATGACGGAACAATGTAGCGAAATCAAGATCACGACTATCATTGCATAAAATCCGTATTCTTTTGTGTCCATTCTCACGTAAACGATCAATAGCAGCTTCAATATCCTTCTGAACTCGAGCCTGATGCCTAAATGGCATATTCATTAAACCCGGCGTCCGGACCGATATCAATGTACCGACATATTCTTTATCAGGCAATGGGGGGATCAAGTGCGAATAGCGATTGATATTAATTGTCGGGCACCATCCCAACTGATCATTCAAACCCAAGCCAGTTAAGTGCTGATGCGTCGCGCTATCTCGAGATAAAGATATATCGGTGTGTGAAAGCAAAAGCTCTAGCTTTCGGTCATCGATAACATCTGAACGCTCAATTAAATGCCCTTTGCGGCCATAAACTCGCCCCCGAGAAATTGAAAACAACATCAATGGTGGCTGAACAGACGAAATAGCCATAGGATGGATATCCAACTCGTCATTTTCATACAAGTTTCCACCACCAATTATTACACCATCGGCAAAGCGATTGATGTCGTTAACGGATTTTTTGGACAAGCCGGCGGTAGCTAAAGTCTCATACTTAGCAGATGCAGGGTAATCAATCACAGTAACCAATCGCCCAAACACTTCATAAAGCATCTGGCGTATAGCAAATCCGATAGCATGGTTTCCGACATTATGCCCAAATGGACGAATGTTTGCGATTGTTAACATAGATTTTCTCGATTAATTACATAGTTGTGAAACGTGAATTCAATTTGTAAGTGCAACTCTTGAAAAGCTGGCTAGAAGGTAAGCTGCGGTATGATTCACAGCTTTCTCTATCCGGCAAGAAAGAGGAGCA
>JANQKJ010000028.1 GCA_028281205.1 Gammaproteobacteria bacterium | reverse complement strand
ATGTCGAATGGTTCGAGCTTCTTCTTCTGAATGCTAAAACATATCAAAGCTAGAACCCTTATACAAATATTAAATAAATAATATATATACATTATAGTTGTTTGCGATGTTGTACGTGTATGCATAGGAATATTTCTCTTGTTTATTTCTTGGATATCTTTACACCTTAATGATATACTTCTAAAAAAAGCTACGTATTACTTTTCTGTAAAAAATTCTAATCTATATTTATTCCTATATTAACCATAACTGGCTTATACACTTTAATTTTTCTATAATTTCTACCTTGCGATAATAAAAGTATTTTCATTTTTCACCCATTTACCTGTCATTTTTACCCTTTTACCTGTCATTTAATTCTCTCTTTACGGTGTTTACTTTATTTGACCTAATTTATCTTTTCTTTAAATCTTCCCTTCATATTATTGGTTAGTTTCACCAATCTTTTACTAATCTAAATCTCCACTAGTTATCAAAAGCGACAATGTCTGTCGATGCTACCGAAAATTTAGGGCCGCGCAGGGGCTCCACCAGCGCTGTCCTCCCCATATATAATAATAACATGACTGATCACTTTTCATCAATTGAATCATTATTGTCCTCTGTCCGCGGCAAAAAAATGTCAGATGCTGTTTATGCTGACGCTATCTTGAAATTAAGTGTCATAAAATCCTGTGTGATAGACTCACTTTTAAAACTTAATGCCAACTCTACATCTAACTCAGCTATACCTAATATTATACCCCCTGTCCCACCTGTCAGTGCTGAAACTAATTGCACAAATAACAACTCTAATGATTGTTCTAATCCTCTAAGTAATAAATCTTATGCTTCCATAGTAAGCAAAGTTACCGCTCATATGGACTCAGTTAAACCTTTGGCCTCCATCAGCTCTGCAGTAAGAACTGAGATGAAGAGAACAACAATTGAATCTTTGAATACATCAAATGCTGAACGTGTGTGCAAACTTGAACTTGAGGACCAGGCACGTAGATCCAAAAATGCGATGATATATGGTGTTCTCTCTTCTGACGATGCCTTGGCTACATTTGATGAAATCTCTACAACTTGTGCAATTTCTTCCTTCTCCTCCACACCGTACGTTCAACGTGTGGGCCCTATTAGATCTGATAATACTCAAGCAATAAAGATTCAATTTTCCACGGCTGATGATTGTAATAAGCTTTTTGCTAATAAATCAGCTTTAACTTCCAATGATCGACTGAAAAAAGTATTTATTCGCCATGACCTTACACCGCTGCAATCCGATATCCGACGTGACCTAGTACAACAAGCGAAAGAAGCTTCCAAAGCATCTTCTGATGCTGGTACATCGGGTTTTCGTGTAATCGGAGATCCAGGAAATTGGAGCATAGTACCTGTGCGGAGTCGTCACAACATATAACCTCTACTTCACCCGTTTGTTCGGTTCTTATGAGTAGCTCTAATAATGCACTTCCTCAACCTAATAAAACTGTGGCCTACTCTCAACTTACTTGCCTATATCTCAATGCTAGATCTGCTCGTAATAAATCACTATCTATTCACGCCTACATATTAGCTCATAACCCGGACATTGTCCTCATAACCGAGTCTTGGTTCAAACCTGATGATAATATACCTCTTCGACTATTGATTCCTCAAAAATACTCATATGTTAAACATGACAGGTTGAACAAACCAGGTGGTGGCCTTCTTATTTTATACAAACGATGCCTCACCTCAACATCTACTCCAGTCTTCTGCATACCTACAACCACTTCCTTTGAATCAATCTATTTTTACATCGCTAAAACTCATTTCTTGCTACTTTATCGCCCACCCCTTCTTTCTGTTACTCAATTCCTTGACGAATTTATGGAACTTGTATTGCGTGAAAAATTCTCAAATTGTATATTCATAGGCGATTTCAACCTACCTGGCACCAACCTTGGTACAATTAACTCCGACTTCATCTCACTACTTGAATCATGCAATCTTCATCAACTTGTAAATTCCATTACTCATAACAGAGGTAATATTCTTGATCTTGTCATATCTCCTCCTTACCTAAAAGATTCTACCTCTGTTACTGTTCATGACTGGGTCTCGTGGACTGATCATGCACCTTTAACTATTACAGTCTCAATCAATCACCTTGTCATTAATCAACCTAAACTTGACTCCGTCCTTAGACGAGATTGGAATATGCTCAACAATGTTGACTTCAAAAAAGCGTTCTCTAAATCTTTTTTGCCACCAGATATCTCAACCAACCCATCTGCTGTCAATACAGCTACTGATGCCTTTTATGCCACTTTAAGTAACCTAGCTTCTGATGTTCCATCAATCACACTTAAAGTTTCCACTAGCAATTCCAAACACCCCTGGTACAATTCCAGCATTCGTCGTCAAATTCGTATTGTTCGCAAAATTGAGCGTGCTTCTAAATACATCTCAAATAAACGCATTGCCTACGCTAAAGAAAAAGTTAAATTACTTGATTTGCTTGACAAAGCTGTGTTACGGTATTTTTCATCTTCAAAGGCCATAAGTTCTTTTCGCCTTCTAAACTCATTTCACTCTTCAACATCTACATCTCTCTCATCTGAATCTTTTGCTTCCACGTTTCGTAGCAAAGTTCTTAACATACGTAATAAATTCGTTCCCACCAGCTGTTCTACAGCTCCCAACATTCATATTCCATATAAACTTTCAGCTTTTTCCAACATATCGTCTTCTTTACTCATTCAACTTCTGCACAATGTCAAACTTACTTTCTGTACTACTGACATTATTCCCAGTCAATTTCTACTACATAATATTGATTTCATTCTACCTGCTGTCCTCCAAATAATTAATTCGTCATTATCATTGAGTCTGGTCCCGTCTTATTTTAAACATTCTACCACTATCCCAATTCTTAAGGATCATAACTTAGACGTTGACAACCCTATTAACTATAGGCCTATTTCTCTATTGCCATTTTTATCAAAGGTGTTAGAACGTATTGTCTTCCAGCAAATATACGAACACATATCGAGGTATAACCTATTAGACTCACGACAGTGTGCCTACCGCCCTGGTCACTCTACTGAAATAGCTTTACTTACTGTGCAGGATCATATATGGCGTGCGACGGAGAATGGACTAGCTTCTGCTCTTGTCCTCACTGACTTGTCGTCAGCATTCGACACTGTTGATCATAACATTCTCATTACCCGCCTTCAAAATTGTTTCGGGATTAACGGTGCCGCACTCAAATGGATGCAATCATATTTAGAAGATCGTACTTTCTCGGTGCTCTACAAAACTGTTTCCTCCGTCACCTATCGAGTGGACTGCGGTGTACCTCAAGGCTCTGTACTTGGCCCCCTGCTCTTTAGTTGCTACATTTCACCCATGGGCAATATATTATCAAAAATTGATAATATAAAACATTTGTTTTATGCAGATGACCTCCAGGTCGTTGTAACTGGTACCTCTGTTGCTGACTGTCAGCACAATGTAACTTCGTGTGTTCACGAAATTCGATCTTGGCTCACTTCCAATGGTCTGGCCTTTAATGACTCTAAAACCAAGCTATTATGCTTTAGTCCAGCAGCCAAATCCTCATTTTTATCTACAACTTTTTCATTCACTGTCGGCTCCTCACTCTGCTCTTCTGATTCCAGTGTTCGCGATCTGGGAGTGATCTTAGATGATACGCTTTCCATGGACAAACAAATCACGAATTTAACGAAAACATGTTTTTCCAAGCTGAAGAATCTGTGGCGCATTCGCCGCTATGTGTCCTTCGAGACTGCTAAGTCTCTGGTACATGCACACGTTATCAGTAGACTTGATTACTGTAATTCTTTACTACTAAAGTGCAACACCACCCAGATCGCATCACTTCAACGTATTCAAAACTGTGCCGCTAGATTTGTCTTCAGTCGTACTGATAAATGCTCGACCACAGAGATGCTGATTAAACTACATTGGCTACCAGTTAAAAAACGTTTACTATTCAAAATTGCTACTGTTATACATAATACTCTTTACTCTGAGAACTCTACATTCATGCGTGAATTAATTAAAATTCAGTCTTCAGTATCTTCTCGTCGTACAGCTGACAGACTAATTCCTCAGCTCTTCCATGCTCGCATTGGCGGCAAAGCCTTCAGCAATTATGCTCCGATACTCTGGAACAATCTGCCTGAACGAATTCGTTCTTTAAAAGAACATAATTCTTTTCGTATTCAACTGAAGACTTATTTATTTTCAACTTAACTGTACTTTCTCATTTGTTATTAAGCGCCATGCATAATGTGCGCTATAGAAATCTATTAATAATAATAATAATAATAATAATATATATATATTTTATATTAAGTTATCAAGTTTATTATTTAAGTTTCATAGAATT
>JANQKJ010000371.1 GCA_028281205.1 Gammaproteobacteria bacterium | reverse complement strand
AACAACAATCTTAGAGTTATTCTCAACAAAAGCGGTATCCAAAGTACCACCACCAAAAATTGCGTCACCCATTCGGGTAACTAAAATTGGCCAGCCATATACAAATATTGCGCCAAGGAATGAACCCAGTATTGAACCTAGGCCACCTACGATCACCATGAACATAACCAAGAAAGATCTTCTTAAGTTAAAAATCATGAAATCCAGGTTACCAATATAGCAGTAGCAGTACATCGCACCTGCGATTCCACAATAGAAAGTACTGATAAAGAAGGCTTGCATCTTGGTTTTAGCTACAGAGATACCAATTACGTTGGCAGCAATATCCATATCTCTAACGGCCATCCAATTTCTACCTGTCTGGCTACGCACCATATTCTTACAGGCAAGTACAAGTAATATTGTAACTGTGAGTGTAATTAAGTAGCGCCCCTGATAGGTGTGCCAAAATGCATTATTTAATGGCGTCAATTCCTGAAATGGAAATACGCGATAGTGGTGAGGTGGCAATGCAACAACACCTGAAGATGTGTAGTTAAGGAACCATGGGTATGCATTAAACACCCACTCTGCAAAAAACTGTGCTGCCAGTGTGGATACGATTAAGTAGAAACCTTTAATTCTAAGGCTAGGTAGACCAAAAATAATACCAACTAGGCCAGCGATAATTCCTGCCAACAAGAATGCGAGTGGAATATTCATCCAGTCTATTCTTAGCAACAAATTAAATGCGGCAAAAGCGCCAAAGCACATGAAACCCGCTGTTCCTAACGATAATTGCCCTGTGTAACCAGTTGCAATGTTGAGACCCAAAGCTGCAATGCCCAACACCATCATCGGAATTAATATCGCACTTAAAACATAGTCACTGGCTATTAATGAAACACCAATGTACATCACACCTACAATAAATAATGTAGTGATGATGCGATCTTCCCTGAGTGGAAGCATGCGGCGATCATCCGCAAAACTCTTAACTATTCTCCCTGCTTCACGATAGAACATGCTTAAACTCTCTCTATTTCTTTCTCACCGAAGATACCGGTGGGACGAATCATTAAAAATATTAGTGCAGTTGTATATGCCCACCAATGCTCAATTCCCTGGCCACCAAAGTACTCTGCAAGATAGATTTCACCCAGCTTTTCACTTGCGCCAATAATTAAGCCACCTACGATCGCACCTGGAATTGATGTCAAACCACCAATAAGAATCACAGGTAAACCTTTCAGCACAGCTGCTGTTAGTGTGAATGAGACACTGACACGGTCACCCCACAACATACCTGCAATTAGACAAATAACCCCTGTTACTGCCCATACAATCGCCCAGATTCGATTTAGTGGAATACCTACTGCCATGGCCGCCATATGGTCATCTGATACAGCACGCAATGACATACCCGTACGGGTATATTGGAAAAATAACGTCAGTCCAAGAATCATTGTGCCCGCAATTACTGCTGCAGCGATATCAAACTGACTAATAATAATATCCAGCCCTAGCCCCGGCAGTTTCTCAATTAAGAAAATAGGTTCGTTAGAAATACCTGTTTCTAATCCATGAACTGCAGAATCCCATACCCCTTGGGCAAGACCTTCAAGAAAATAGTTTAAGCCTACCGTCGCCATAAATAACGATAGCAGCGACTGGTTTGCTAATGGCCGCATTACCGTACGTTCAACAATAATTCCAAGTACGACCATCAGGACTAAAGTAATTACAAACGCAACCCAGAAATCAACTTGTCTTTCGTGCAAACTTACAAAAGTAAGGGCTGCGAGCAACAGCATAGTGCCTTGTGCAAAATTAAATACACCAGATGATTTGTAAATAAGTACGAAACCAATTGCTACCAATGAGTACATCACTCCTGATAACAACCCTCCGACCAGTACTTCTATAAAAAACGCCACGATATCGTTCCTTTATTTATTCGCAAATATGCTCTACTAACTGAGCTGACATTAGTGACTCACACCTAAATAGGCATCAATTACATCTTGGTTATTCATGACTTCATCAGGTGTTCCATCACCGATCTTCTTGCCATAGTCCATTACAACTACATGGTCTGATATATCCATTACCACTCCCATGTCATGTTCAATCAACACGATAGTAGTGCCAAAGTTTCTATTCACTTCTTGGATAAAGCACGACATATCAAGTTTTTCTTCCATTGTCATGCCCGCCATGGGTTCATCCAAAAGTAACATCTTAGGTTCAGCTGCTAGAGCACGCCCTAACTCCACACGCTTTTGTAAACCGTAGGCTAATGAAGCAACAGGAGTTTTACGCAGTGACTGCAGACCTAGAAATTCAATGATTTTCTCTACTTCTTCACGATGCTCAAGTTCTTCCCGCTTGGCACGACCAATACCTAACGCATGCTCCCAAAATGTAGCTTTCATCATCAGGTTACGACCAGACATGATGTTGTCTAATGTTGACATACCTTTAAACAGCGCAATATTTTGGAATGTTCTTGCGATTCCCATGGTTGCAGCAGTATGAGGTTTCATTTTTTTGAACTGTCGGCCGTCAAAAGTGATTCTCCCTTCTTGAGGTATATAGACTCCATTAATTACATTCAGCATGGAGCTTTTACCTGCACCGTTGGGACCAATCACAGAACATATCTCACCTTCATAAACATTAAAGCTAATATCGGTAATTGCTTTAACTCCCTTAAATGACAAGGTGATATTTTCAAGAATCAGAATAGCGTTTTTAGAATCTGTACTCATATCCATCGTATTTAATTATGCTGTTTGTAGTCTAAGTTGCGCGACAAGCTCACCGTTTGAATCTGTTACATCAAATTTATCTGCATCAGCAAACAAAGCATCAATAAGCGGCTTGTAGTTGTCAGCAATGATATCGCGACGAATTTTACGTGACCGAGTCATTTCACCAATTCCGGCATTAAATTCTTTGTGCAATATAGTATGTCGTTTTATTTGTGGGCAGTTTGTACCACCTACATGTTCCATGCAGTCGTTAACATCTTTAATCTTGGTTGAAATTAATTCAACCACTTCGTCTTTAGTCGCTAAATCACGCAAACCCGTGAACTGCATTTGTCTTCGTTCAGCCCAGGCACCAACAGTGGCTGCATCAATCACAATCAAGGCAGCCATATGATCTTTATGCTCACCTATAACAACTGCATCCATAATATAAGGCGAAGCTTTTAAGGCGTTTTCTATTTGTTTAGGCCTGAAGTCGGCACCATTGTTAAATTTACTGATGCAATCTGCACGCTCAATCACATGGATATGACCATCTACCAATTCACCAACATCACCGGTTTTAATCCAGCCATCCGCACTCACTACTGCACTTGTATGTGCTTCATCTCGGTAGTAGCCTTTAAATGCGTTCATACCCTTAAACATGATTTCTTGATCAGCACCTATTTTGACATCTACGCCCGGTAGCGGTGCTCCCACCATTGACTCACTATGATCTGACTTTAAGTCTGATGATCCTTGCACACTCATGCAGCCTGCACTTTCAGCACAGCCATATGTGGCTTTAAGGTTCACACCTAGCGCGACATAGAATCTAAATACTTCTTCACTTAATACATCGCCACCGACGTAAGCATGCTTTATATGACTTAGACCATATAAGTCTTTTATTTGATTAAATACTAATTTATCACCCAACCATGAACGGCCTTCGGTGAGCAATTTAGACATATGCTTATCTAATAGCTTTGATTTAGTACTTTCTGAGCGGGAATTAATTTGAGAGTAAAGTAGCTTATAGAAATGCGGTGGTGCATAGAACATGCTAGGACCCACTTCACGCATATCACTCAAAATTGTTTCATTACTTTCCGGGCAATTAATTGTGTAGCCCTTAACCATCCATAATGTGTAAACAAAGAATAAGGTGCTGGCATAACATAATGGAAGATAGGCATAGACTTCTTCATTATCAGATATGCCTTCCTGGTCAGCGAATACTTGACCAGTAGTTAAGAAACTTGAGTGACTTAGCACCGCGCCACGGCACTGACCTGATGTTCCTGCTGTATAAACAATAAATGCGTCTGTTTCTGGTGTGACTTTCGCAGCCACATCACTCATAAAGTTCGGATGTTCTTTAGCAAACTGCTCACCAAGGTCTTCAAACTCTATATAGCTCTTTAAATGAGTATGGTCATATTCCTGCATGCCCCGGACATCAAAATAGACTACTTCTGTAAGCAATGGCAGTTCTTTAATCACTTCATAGATAGCATCAACTTGTTGCTGATCTTGCAGCACTGCAAAACGTGCTTCGCAATTTTCAAGTAACCCCTTTAATTCATCTGTAGTTGAATCAGCATGCATGGTTACAGGTACTGCACCCAAGCTTTGCACCGCTAATATTGAGAAGAATAGAGGCGGGACATTATTTCCAATGACCGCGACTTTTTCACCAGGCTTAAGGCCGGTTGCAGCAAAACCACATGCGAGTTTTTGAACTTCGTTAGCTACTTCACTCCAAGTATATGAATTCCATATACCATGCTTTTTCATTCGAAGTGCAGTGCGATTACCACTTTGAGTTGCGTGTTGTTGCAGAAGACTAGGAAATGTTTCCATATTATTTTTATAACGACTCTTAAAAAATTAAATTTTTAGTAAACGTTCTTTTATGTAAACGGACACACAATACTTAATCTACGGAAAAATACTATGTTCACAGCACGCGGACATAAGCACTTACATTATTCGATATCGTATTACTTTGACCTACAGAATGATAGCTACTGCGACACTATTCATTATTTTAATTTGTGCCAGCTTATGAGGGATCGCTCCTCTACCCTTAAATTTTAAGTACGACTAATTTCTCGTAATATGCGTAAACTACACCAACAGGCTGCGAAATTGCAATATTTTTTTCAATTTCAATGCTTACTATTCCCGACCTAAATTACGCCTAATAAATAGCCGCTATCTGTATGGAATCTAATGAACTTTTGCCTAGTGTTTACCCAGGATATGGGAGAGAAATTATTCATATCTTATTGGTTTACAATGGGATAAGCCAACTAGCTCAACTACCACGATAATCGGATAGGTCACTCACAATCTGGCCAGTGCTTTTGGTTTTATTAAGAACATATTCTTCAAACTGTTCGGCCCCAACCGGTCGGCCGACGTAATAACCTTGAATAAAGTCACATCCCATAGACTTGAGTAGCTCTTGTTGCTGCCTTGACTCAACCCCTTCAGCGACTACTTTCAAGCGCATGCTCTTAGCCAAGGCAATAATACTCTGAATAATCGCCCGATCATCTGGGTCTGTTTCCACGTCCCTTACAAAAGTAGCGTCGATCTTGAGCAAATCTATTGGAAAACGCTTGAGATAGTTGAGCGAAGAGTATCCAGTACCAAAGTCATCTACAGATAATTTAACCCCCATCTCTTTGAGCTTCTTGAGCACTTCTATAACCCGCTCAGGATGATGCATAATCGTGCTCTCGGTTATTTCTAACTCCAATAAAGATGGGTCTATCCCTGTTTCATCAAGGACCTGCCTGACCTGATGAATAATATTGCCATTCTCAAGTTGCACACCAGATAAATTTACCGCAATGGAATATGGTCCGTGGCCTTGATCATGCCATTGTTTGACTTGTAGACAGGAGCCAATCATTACCCACAAACCGATTTCATTAATAATTCCCGTTTCTTCTGCTAGAGGGATAAATTCCTGTGGGCAAATAATTCCTTTTTGTGGATGATTCCACCTTACCAAGGCTTCCATACCTACAATCTCGTTGGTCGCCAGATCAGCTTTGGGTTGGAAATACACATCAATCTGATCGCGACTGACTGAGCGCCTTAAGTCTGCTTCAATTTCCATCTTGCGAGTAACTGCCGCTTCCATGTCGCTTTCATAAAAGAAGTAGCTACAAGCCAATTCTTTTGCTCTAAACATGGCGGTATCAGCATGTTTCATAAGTTCACCAATATCATTACCATCAAGTGGATAGAGTGAAATACCGATACTGGTAGAAACAAAAATCTCTTGTCCAGAAAATGAGAATGGCTGCTCAATACTGTCACAAATAGTTTGTGCGATTCGCGCAACTGCATCTCGTGATTTGGCACGGTCGATAATAATTGTAAATTCATCGCCACCTAATCGCGCAACCATGTCACCGCCACGTACACATCGCTGTAAACGATCAGCTACCGCTTTAAGTAACAAATCCCCCACACTATGACCCAAGGTATCATTAACTAATTTGAACCGATCAAGATCCAAAAACAACATCGCTAGCATGTCATCACTGGCTCTAGCTTTGGCTAACAATTCACTCAAGTGTGAAGATAATGTTGTTCGATTAGGTAAACCGGTCAATGGATCAGTATAAGCAAGTTGTCTCACATGCCGCTCAACGCTAGCAGCATGCAACAAACGCGAAATACGTTGTCTCAGTACGGCAAAATGAACTGGTTTTGGCAAATAATCTGTTGCGCCTACCTTAAAAGCACGTTCAACCGATTCTTCGTCATCAAGCGCTGTCACTATAAGAATTGGAATATGACCACCTCTTTCTAAGGTACGAATTTTTTCACAGGCACTAAAACCATCCATTTCAGGCATCATTGCATCTAGCAGTACTAGATCCGGCATATTTTTACGACAATAGTCATATGCTTGTTTGCCATTTTCGACCTCATGTAGCTCGTAACCATCTGAGTCCAATACGTTCATTAAAGCCAAGCGCATACTTCGATCATCATCGGCAATTAAAATTCGGTCAATTTGTTCGCTTGCCCGCACCTCTGTTGAAATACTATGTGTTTCGGGCTTAATCATATTATTTAGATACTCAATCACACGATCCACTTCCTCAAAAACAGAGATTAAATGAGTATGTAAATCTTGTATTTGATTTTCACGCGCCATGCCTTCAATTTCTTTTGCGACATCAGCTAACTCAACTGCACCAAAGTTTTTGCTGCTGCCTTTGATACTATGCGCAAAATGCTGTACTTGAGAACTATCTTTTGCATTAATCGCATCTTCTAATGAAGTCGCTAAAACCGGAAGATCTTCGACGTAAGCTTCAACCATTTTATCAAACGCACCGGCGACACTTTCTTTTAATTCATTAATACGCTCTTCATCAATTGGACCTGGATTGCTTTGCGCTTGATTAATTACAGGGATACCATCAACAGTATCACTAGCGATTATTGATGAGGCATCAGGCAACCACTTTTGAAGCTTTGCGCGCAATCGATCAAGCTTCAGAGGTTTTGACAAATAGTCATCCATGCCTGCTTGCATACATTTTTGACGATCACCCTCTTGTACGTTGGCAGTCATTGCAATTACTGGCAAGCCAGAATTTGAACTTTGAAGACTTCTAATCTTACGTGTAGCCTCATAACCATCCATTTCAGGCATATTGCAGTCCATAAATATTATATCGAACCTGTTTCTCTCAAGGAGATTCAACGCCTCAGCTCCATTAGCTGCGACTATCACAGAGCAACCAAGCCTCTCTAGCATACCAATCGCAACCTGCTGATTAGCGGTATTGTCTTCTGCCACTAGTATGTGTGAATTAAAGGACACATCCTTACTTTCTTCTTCACCAACAAACAACGGATTAACAACATTGAGACTGCCGCGCATAACAGTAGAGATAGAATCATACAAACTGGACTGAAGTATAGGTTTTTGTACAAAACCATCAATTTCAGCAAATCGTTCAAGAAAAGATTCTGCATGTGTTTGATTAGTCATCAGCACCATTTTCAATGAGCCGACTTCTAAGTCATGACTAATCGTGCGCATCAATTCAATTCCATTGCAGCCCGGCATCAATTCGTCAATTAATGCAACATCAAAAGGCTTATTGCTATGAACCGCATGACGCAACTTAATTAGCGCAGATTCACCACTGTCAGCGCACTCAACATAAGCGCCCCATTTTTCGAGTGTTTGCATAACATTGAATTGAACAATCTCGCTATCATCCACAACCAAAACTCTTAGATCCATTGAGCCTTTATCATCCGCAACTAAAGAGCCATTTGCATTTGAAAGTTGCAGCGGCAAATCAAACCAAAAACTACTACCCTGACCAAGAGTACTTTCTACTCCCATTTCACCTTTCAAGACACCAACTAATTGCTTGCATATTGCTAGACCCAAACCTGTACCGCCATACTTTCGCGTGGTGGAGCCATCCGCCTGGGAAAATGCATCAAATATTTTTTCTTTAGCACCTTCAGCAATACCAATACCTGTATCTTTAACAATAAAACGTAATTTTATATCCGCATTGTTTGCCTCTTTCAAATTCACATAGATAGCAATTTCACCATTACTCGTGAACTTGATTGCATTGCCACATAAATTTAAAAGTAATTGACGAATTCTTCGTGAGTCACCCTTAACAATATTGGGCACACTTGAACATATAAGGTGAGCCAAATCTAAGTTTTTATTCTGCGCCTGTGATGCCATGATACTTATTACATCATCAAGCAACACGCGCAAATTAAACTCTTTAGAATCAACCTCTAACTTACCTGAGTCAATTTTGGAAAAATCTAAAATATCGTCGATTAATGCAAGCAGCGCATCACTCGAATTTCGTGCGATATTGACATACTCCCTCTGTTTAGCAGTTAAACCCATTCCTGTCAGCAATTCCAACATGCCCAGGATTCCATTTAAAGGCGTACGTAACTCATGACTTACATTTGCAGCAAAATCACCTTTAACACGAGCAGACTGTAATGCTGCATCTCTAGCCGTTTCAAGTTGCACTTCGCGATCTTGTAACGATTCGATCATGGTATTAAATGCGCCTTCCATTTGCTGAATATCTTTTGGACCTGAAAGTTCTGCACGTACATCTGTCTCACCACTTTGTGCACGACGCATTAGGCTCATGAGCTCTTTCAAAGGCTTTGTAACACGCTGCGTGATAAGTAACAATAAAATCATTAATGCTGCTGCGAGCACCAATGAAATAATAATATTCGCGTTACGTATGTTGTTTATAAGCGTATTTAAGCCTTCTTTGCTTTGAATTACTCTTACATAGCCAAGTAATTCTGGCTCGATATTTTCCTCGAACACATCTTCTTCAGACTCATGAAGATAATAAACTGGGGCTACAAAATACCATGCCTCCTCGGTTTCTTTAACCAGCTTAGTCTCATCGCTCCATTGAGGATTGTTGCCTGAAAATGTATCTTTTCCTCTCTCAACCAGTGGCTTCTTATGAAGATCATAAATACCTACACCCTGCACGCCAGGAAAATTAAGAATTGCGGTTACAGAATCTTCTACATTTTCAACATTGCTGACCAATAGACCCAAAATACTTTGAGAAGCAAAAGTTTCTGTTATTTTTTTACCTTCTTCGAGCAAGTTCTTGCTAACCGCATTAGATGTAAATTCTGAAATAAAGAAGGTTGAAATAATTGCGGTCGAAATAATACCTCCCACAAGCACCATCACTAACTGGCGCCGGAAGTCACCAGGGATAAACTTATTTTTAATGGCGTTAATTAAATTCATAGCAACTATTAATTAGACACTGGGAAAACAACATCAAATTCGCGCAATTTAGATCTCGATAAATTTAAACCCAAATGCTCCGCTGTACGTATATTGATTGCATCTTGCAAACCTACTGATGGAAACATTCTATTATTTTCACCATTCTTACCAGCACTTTCAGATAAAATTAATTCAGCCAACTGTTTGCCATGAAGCTCATTATTAGGATACATAGAAAATAGTACACCTTTTTTCACATGACTTAATGCACTTGAAAATACCACTAATTCTTTTTGCCATGCTTTTTCTAAAATAAATGGCAATACAACTTTTGAGTCAACCACTTTTCGATCCTGCAACAGCCACAATGCAATACTATCAAGGTCATCCCTGGAAAAAATTTCATCATAAATAATAGCGGCTTGCTTAATATCTGTCGCCTTATATGCAACCACCTGCACATCATTTGCTGCAGTTTGTCTTTTAGCCAAATCAACAACCCACTGATTTTTAGCTGGATTATAGACGACAATTATCTTTTTACGCGTATCATCTAAACGATGCAGCAAATCAAAAAGAGCTTTGGGGTCAGGTGTAAGAGCTACACCAGGAAAGTTATTTACATTAGGAGATGCAGATAAAAGCGCACCTTGTACAATTGGAGTTGAATTTGGCACATACATAGAAGCTTTTTGACCAAGACCACCTAAAGTTATCACTGCTTCGATATTTTCTTTTTGTATCCAACGCACTATGTCTTTGGAATCATAATCTTTCTTGAGAGTTAACTTTGAGGTGCGCTGATTTAATCCAGCATCTACTCCCTCTGTGACAGCATCAAAAATGATTTTAAAAGGTGCACGCAACTCAGGTACTATTATTCCCACTTTAGTCTCAGCAAACACAGGTGTATACAAATGCATAGAAACAAGAGCGATTACTATCGCACTTGTTACGCCTTTATATCCTTTAAAGAACATTTTTATTTCACCCAGCCGTGAATAAATATCTATTGAATATCTAGCCTAATCTCAGCAAATATAGTTCTTCTCTCCAAAGGCAAATCATTTGAAATGTTTAAACTCGCTTCAGTGGGTTCCTCAGGAGAAGAATTAAATAAATTTCTTACTCCCGCAGCCAGTTCCCATTTGTCACTTATTGCTTTACTTCGAAGTGTTAAATCAAATACCGCGTAATCATCCAAATCGTCACGTGTATCTAACGGCGGTCGATCTCTGTCAATAACATAATTGAAAGCTGGTGTAACTGTCCAACCAGGCATGAACTCCCAATTGGCGCGCGCATATACTTGATGGTGAGGCGCATTACCCGAGTCCTCGTTAGTCTCTTGATCTTCGGAATCCTGAAAAGCATAGTTTGCTATCAAAGAGAGGTCACTCGTAACATCCCACTCTAATTCGAACTCAAAACCAACCCCCTCTTGTTCACCAGTATTTTGGGCAGTCGCTAAACCTGATGATTCAGTAACAAAATCGATAATATCTTCCCACTCATAATAGAAAACATTGGCACCAAGTTTTAAATTACTTATAGGTCTAAAATCTATCGCAAGCTCAAACGTTTCAATTTCTTCTGGGTCTAGATCAGCATTACCTTGTGCAACGGGATTATTCTGGTTACGAAATTCAGCAAATGATGGTGCGCGGAAAGCTTGTCCATATAATAGTTTTACTGTGGTATCGTGACGCGCCGACCATACTAATGCTGCACGTGGGTTCCAAGTGTCACCAAAATCATTGTAGTCGTCATAACGCAACCCTAATGTCAGCTCCCAATCATTAGCAAAACTCCAAACATCCTGAACGAAAGCAAAAGTATTATCGCGATGTCTCTCCGGCAAAAACACAAATGCAGTATCAGAAACGTCAGTGACTACTCCACCACAAACAGGGCAAAAATTATTTTCTTCACGAACGCGGGTGAATTCTTGATCGGTATAACCCACCCCAACTCGCACTAAATGATTTTGAAATCCATGATACAACCCTGTTAGGCTATAACGCCAAGTTTCTACCCAAGTTTCAGGATTTCCGATCACACCATCTGGAAATGGACCAGATGCAGGTGGTCCAATTGTTGTAGGATTCAATAAAAAGGCTCCTGGAGGAAAAACAAATTGATCCTCATCAATTTCCAAGGATGAAGAAAAGAAACTAACCTGAGCTTCAACACCCCAATTTTCAGTAAACTCTTCTTCATCAAAAGTTAGGTCTACATTCCATCGCTCGCTTTCAAATTGAATATTATTGTCTAGAGCACCTGAAGTACCAACGCCAGGTTCATAGTTGCTTCTTTGTTGCAGCCCAGCTCTTAGTTGCCACTGATCTTTTTGTATATCGATGCGCATATCGATATTGTCACGCCCATTATTCGTCGAGCCAGGCGCTAATGAAGCCGAAGTCATAGTAAACGGAAGGGAATCAGAGAATGTCTGAAAGTCAGAATCAATATCTTCATGGTGACCGTCAGTACTCTCAACCTCAGCCATAAAGGCAACATCAAACCCTGCATAAGTACCTCCATGAAGTAACCAGCCTTCTTTTGTATTGAATGAGCCATAGCGTGCACCAAACTGAGTGCCATCAATCTCTTGCGCTGTTTTAGTTATAATATTAATCACACCTGCAAATGCATCGGCTCCATAAATAGCTGAACCTGGACCACGAATTACTTCAATCCTTGAAATTGATTCAACAGGCATGCCACCCCAAACTTGACTGCGGTCGCCTACAAATGCATCCGTTATAGGGATACTGTTAATTAGCATCAATACTTGTGGATTTTCGGTGGTGTAAATACCTCTAAAAGTGTAAATTGGTGAGCCTGATCTAGTTCGTCGTGAAACATGTAAACCTGGCACGGTTTCAAGCACCTCATCAATATCACGCGCTCCAATCTCACGAATTTCCTTAGCTGTTATAACAGTTGCAACTGCAGGTGCCTTTGAGATGGGTTGAGCGCTTCCCGTGGCTAAACTGATAATCTCTTCATCACCATATAATTCTTCCAGAGCTTCAAGCTCATCTAAATCTTCGGCATACAATGAAACTACATTCAGCGCTAATAGAATAATTAATAAAACTTTAAAATGCTTCATGAGGGTGAGACCTCCTTTTGCGACATAAATGTTTCTGAGCAATAAATCCTTATATGTCATGTTAAAAATTCCTTTTTTGCTTAACAAACACTACCAAGTTCGTTTCTCATTACCACTGTAATTTATAGCGCCACACTGAGAAGGAAAAAAAAGTCCCTCTTCTTTTTCCAATACATCAATGTAACAAGCCACCATACCTACTGAAAAACATACACTCATCATGTAGTAAAGTTCTTTAGGCGTCATACCCTCATCAGCACAAAACGCTGCAAATAAGCCACCAGCATTTATGCCTACTCCTTTATTTTCTTGCTTCAAATATTCATTTACTTCCAAAGCCAATTGCACATATGGTCGTTCATACAAATCTAGTTTCTTCAACAAGCTTTTCATTGGCACCAATCTTTCATCACTTGAAACTACTGGGCGACCATAACCAAAAATAAACTTATTTTGTCTTCTTTCTTTTAATATGATTTCAGATAAAGTCATATCCTCATCTAACATACTTTTAGCCCTAAGAAAAAAATCTAGTGACTTCATTATTGGAGGGCCGCCGTAAAATTCTGCTTCAGAAACTGCACTTGCTGCACATATACCAAGTTGCGCAGTACTTCTTACAGTACTAGCCAATGCAGTTACACCATTATTCCAGATGCGCGAATCTGGGTAACTAAAACACATGCTATAAATACCATTAAAAAACTTTTCCGAGTTGACAGATAATTTTCTTCCTGTCGCAGAAAAATAAAACATCCCTAGCCAGTTCCATTCGCCAAATGTTTTAAACATATCATAACCACGAAATACAGCACTTTCCCCTGGAACAGTTCCTCCCACAGAAGATGTCCATTTTTTTTCGGCATCAAGTAATTTATCTACAGTACTCATAAACAATTAACTCACTTGATCTATATGAAACTTATCCAGATAAAATGGGTATTTTTTCCAACCCATGGCTTTCTGTTCCAAGGCATGCACTGCAGCACCCGGCAGTCTAAGAATTAGATAAATCATTTCACTTTGTTCAGCATTTAAACCAAGATCATGCAATGCAGCGCCGACTACACCGGACATAGCTAACGGTGCTTTCGCAATCTCTTCAAGCTTAAGCCTATTTGTAATTAACCAATGAATATTTGCTGCTTCTTTATGTTCAGCACATGATGCCAAGGTTGTTAATATTGGTTGCGCACAAGTCACACCATTTGGATCAAAACCAGGTGAATGTTCTTTTGCGGGCCACCCATCGATATTGCTTTTATCCAAGTCTATAAGTTGTTCATTCCACTTTGATATATCTTGTTGACAAGACTTCCATATATTTATTACAGAATACACTTCTCTTGCGCCACCCAATTGCCCCGCTCCAACAGCCAAAGCAGCCATTAAAGTCGAAGCCGAGGTTGAGCCCCCAACGCCTGCATTCATAGCAGCTCTAACACTATGGTCACGAATACCTGGATTTGCTACTGCTATAGCAACCTTTTCTAATAATGACGATTGCCAGGGTTGAGGTTTCTCTAATTTAAAAAGAAGATACAGGTACTCGAACCAGCTTGCTTTTTGTAATAGATCTTCATAAACATCATAGCCAGAACAAAAGCATGCTTGCGCCACAAATGGATTCTCATCCTGGGGCTCTTCTTGCCAAATTTTTGTATGTAGGGCGTCTTTTTTAGAGATATCGTCTTCCATTTGCATCGATAAAAACTTACAAATTATTAGTTATTTACAGGCGAAAACCATATAATCGCCTATAGTAGTTTAAAGAAGAGAAAAGAGCAGTAGGAAATAAGCATCGGCGGTTTAATACCGCGAGTCAGACAAATTCGAAGAAATGAAAATTAGTCTACAGTTCCAAGGGCTTGCAGACGATTTTTAATCGGTGGGATTTCTTCAGGGTCCACACGTACGTCAAGTATCTTAGGACCTGGTTGCTTAATGATTTTAGAAATATCAAGCTTTTCCAAATCGGTTGGAGAATCAATTCGATAGCCGGGGATCCCCATACTTTTACCCCACTCAACAAAATCAATCTCGGGCAGTGTAAAACCTATTGGCTCACCTGAGCCTAGTCTCTGACCATGCTTCACCATGCCATACTCAGAGTCATTGAGAATAACAAAGAGGATATTCAGATTCTCTTGTAAAGAAACAGTAATGTCTCCCCCACTCATAAGAACCGAACCATCACCAGTAATACATACGGTAAGCGTATTTGGGCAAGCCATGGCAGTTCCAATAGATGAGCCTATTGCCCAGCCCATTGAACCAAATTCCAAACATGTCCAAAAAATTCCTCCAGAAGTAGAACGTCTACCGGAGCGTCGACTTGATTGATCGACAGCATCAATTTCTAATGTGTCTCGTCGATTAGCAACTCTACGATCATGTGGATGCAGATAATGTATAGACCATGCCATGCTATTACCAGAGTCACATAAGTAGCGTGTTCCGGCTG
>JANQKJ010000363.1 GCA_028281205.1 Gammaproteobacteria bacterium | reverse complement strand
AAGTTACAAGCAGGCGACAGCCTAGAGTCATGGCAGGAAATTCGCGATGCGCTGATCAAAGTTGAAGGCTTTAAATCTATGGAGTTTTCTACAGTTTATCAGCGGTTAGAATACAAGAGTAAAATATTTGGCTACATAGATGATGTCGAGCTCTTTCTTGACGCGGAAAAGAAGCTTGTTAAGCTTCGTTCGGCATCGCGCGAAGGTTACTATGACCTCGGCGCTAACCGGCGGCGTGTAGAGCAAATTGCCACGTTGTTACGTGAAAAAAATATCATTGACTAGTATTTGAACTTGTTTCAGCTCATACATGTGGCCTGAGCACTAGGGAATTTCATCTATATACTACTCTGTCTTATTGCGTTTAGGCTTAGATTATATCGTTATCTGTCTTACACTATTTCGCTAAGCTGTTATGTAAAACCGCATAAATGGCATAAAAATAAGGTGGTTTGAAAAAGTGTTGATATAATTTCCCTCATCATCCAATCTACTCGCTCTAGCCCATTCGTGCTGACAATACATAATGTAAGTTGCTGATATCAACAAGATCATATTTTCTACAATATGTTGCCTGTTAAGATCATTTGTTAAAGCAAAACAATATAAATTTCCCCATATATCATCACATATGCTAATAAGAATTGGCTTTTTTAGTTTACAAGTTCAATATACTTTTGGCCATCACGGGATATGTAGATTGTTGTCATAGATATCTTAAAAGAGTGATTTATTTCATTAGATTTCCAGCAAAATTGCTACACTTTATAAGATGTTATCGTATTTTTATTTAACGACGTAAGTGTTTTTTAGATAGTCGATAGCGATCTTACATTGATCTATGTATCTTTGTTAGCAGAGTCGATGCTGGATGAAAAGATTATCATTGTTTTGGATATTTTTTGCGTTGCTATTAAGTAACGTCGTTTCCGCTGAAATACGCGGTATCAATCATTTTCCTGCCGTTATTGACAATCAAAGCCGCGTCATTGATTTAGCGGAGTACACGCGATACTTTACTGATAATCGCGGTGTGTTGGGCTTCGATAGAGCATCGCGTTATTACCCATCTCGCTATAAACGATTTGACACTCCTGAACGATTTCAAAATTTCGGGTCCACTGAATCTACTTATTGGTATACATTTTACATCAAAAATCCAACTGATGATCCGATAAGAGGTTTACTTGAACTGGCAAATCCGTTGGTTGACGAATTTGAAATACATATTGTGGGAGAGGACGGGATAGAAAAACGTTTATATGGCAATCGCCGGCCTTACTATGAGCGAGAAATTGATTCCGAGCTATTAACCGTAAAACTAACTCTACCTGCTAAGAAAACTCAACAATTATTTATTCGTCTTTCGTCCGTTAATATAGATTACTTTCCACTGAATTTATACTTGGGAAATTCTTACGAAACAAAACAGATTAAATATCGTGTAGTATTTGGCGTTTTTGTTGGTATTGTTTTTGGGTTGTTTGGCTACAATGCGTTTTTGTATTGGAGTATGGGCACGCCTATTTATTTGTATTACCTAATGCTAAATTTTTCTACCGGCTTTTTCATGCTGATGCGTAATAATTTACTGTATCGGTTTTGGCCTGAGTCCTATGATTTCAATCTGGCGCTATTTTATACCATGTCGTTACTATGGGTCGTTACGGTAGTAAAGTTTTCCCAAGCTTATATTGAAACTAAAGTTTATTATCCAGCTATTCATAAACTATCTAATTTTTTCTGCATTTATACTGTGTTTGGCGTGATAATGCTAGTGCTCCAAGTTGATATTAAGCTATTTCATTCGATATATGTGTTACCGGTATTTATCGTTATTATATTATTTTTCTATTTTTCATATGTTCGACTGAAAGAAGGTTACATGCCAATCTTATTTTTTGTCGTTGGTATGACTCTAATGGTTATGTCATCCTTTGTGCGTGTTCTGTTTACTGTAGGTATTCTTGATAATATTCAATTGATGGAATTAGTTGCGAATAGTATGGATGTAATGCAACTTATGGTTTTTTCGCTCGGGCTTGCGAACTCAATCAAGCATTTGTCAAACGAAAAGCTGGCTAGTGAAAAACGTTCTATTAGCGCGAACATAGCGAGTGCCATTAAACAAGAATTTATTAACAAAATGAGCTTCCAAATTCGCACGCCGCTGAGCGATGTGATAGGTGGGGCGGAATTGTTAGCTGCAACTGATCTTAAGAAAAACCAAGAGTATTGTATTAATGTTGTAAAAAATTCTGGCCAATCGTTGTTAACGATAGTGAATGACATTATTGAACTACTAAATTCTAATAAAGATGATATTCGGCTTGAACTCAAACCATTTAATCTGGCCAAGCATATTGATGAATATTCGAGTTTTTTTCAAGCGCAAATTAAGCAAAAGCATATTGACTTTCAGGTGGAACTAGATAGAGAAACGCCGGCAGAGGTAGTAGGTGATGTGACGAGAATTCGGCAGTTACTGCTTAATTTGCTAGGTAATGCGTTTAAGTTTACGGAGCAAGGGCAGGTTAAGTTAAGTATTGATTGTTTGGACGTAAACTATAAAACCGGCATTAGTGAGATTAAGTTTACCGTATCAGATACTGGTGTCGGTATTAGTGAAGCTAATCAAAAAAAGCTATTTCAATCATACAGTCAGGCCGACCTTTCAATTACCAGAAAATATGGAGGCACCGGCCTAGGTTTAACTATCTGTCGACGTTTAGTAAAGCTTATGAATGGAGACATTGGTTTTGAAAGTAAAGAAGGAGAGGGATCTAAATTTTGGTTTGTTTTAAGTTTGCGCCACGCTAGTGTTGAAGATCGCTTCGCGGTTGAACAAGAGGCGCTATCCGGTGTTTCATTGTCACCCGATATCAATATATCACGTGTATTAATTGCAGAAGATGACCCCTCTAATCAGCAGGTAATAAGAGCTATGTTCTTATCATTGGGTATTGACTGTGATGTAGTAAATGACGGTTATGATGTGATAAGTACATATAAGAAAAATATTTCAGACTATCAATTAATAATACTAGATAGTGTTATGCCGAGATTTGATGGCATCGGGGCAGCACACGAAATTCGTCGGGTGGCTATTGCTCTTGGGCAAAAGAAGATTCCAATCATTACTGTGTCAGCCAGAGCAATGCCTGAAGATATAGCGCGAAGCCAAGCGGCAGGCATTGAAGGTTATGTCACTAAACCATTTGTATTGAAAGATTTGGTCCGTGAAATTGAACGGGTATGGCGATTGCCGGGCGATAATGATTAGCATGATTTTTTAGATTGGGTATTAAGTTGATGAGCTGTCTATCGTTAGATTGGCTAAAAAATATTTTTTATTGTGGCATGTCGCCCAAGGTTTTACATGGACTGTGCAGAGTCGCTTGTTGCCTGTTATTTGGCGGCATGTTTCAATTTAGTTTGGCCGCGAATGATGTTGTTCGTTTCGACAAGGCAACTGAAACCGTCAGTTTAGAACCTTATCTGAGTTATTTTGAAGACCCCTCTGCTGCTATTTCTTTTACTGAGATATTGCTTTTCGAAGAGTACGAATTTTCTAAACGACCAAATAATAATATTACACAAAACTTTGGCAATACTGATAGCGCTATATGGCTGAGTTTAACCTTAGAAAATACTTCATCTGAAATTCTCTGGATGTATCTTTTGCAAGATAATCCCTTGATCGGGCGGGTAGAGCTTTATTCACAGAACGAACAGCGTAAATTATATGAAATGGGGTTTGATGTCGCCCTAAAGGATAGGTATATCAAAACCAACCAATCCGTTTTTAAATTAATGTTTGAGCCGGGTGAAAGCAAGCGTCTGTATATTCGAGCAACAAGTCAGCTGCCAATGAGTATGCCTTTAACATTATATAGTGAGGATGCCTATTATCGCTATCAACAGACACTTCGATTAATTGAAGGCGGAATCGTTGGCATTATTTTAGCACTACTAATATATAATTTATTTCTGTGGTATTTGGAAACATATCCCCTCTATTTGTATTTGGCACTTTACATTATTGCGATGATTGGAGCCAATCTAGGTAGTACTGGCTATTACGTGTATTTGTTTCAGGACTGTAATGCCTGTGGCGTCAGGCTTAGTTATATTTCAGTTGCTTTTGTTGTAGCGACATTTATTCCGCAGATTGCCATTTATTTGGAGCTCAAAAAGCGTATGCCATCGTGGTATAAAGCGCTAAGGATTGCAGCGTTTTTTACACTTTTTGTTTGTATGCCAGCAGCGTTATTGGGCAATAAGGATATTTACATGGTGTGTATGACCATGCCTATGGCTGTGCTACTTATATCTGCTGTTTATACTTCTATAAAGTTATCAAGAGATAGATTTCGTCCCGCAAATATATTTATAGTTGCTACTTCTGCTCCTATAATATCTGCTTGTGCTTGGATACTCTATGTCGTTGGCTTAATTCCACTGTTTCCCTTTCTACTGATATTTCAGCCTGCTGCAACGGCAGTTCAGCTTATTCTATTGTCATTCGGTTTAGCCGACCGCATCAATGATGTGCGCATAAAAACCGAAATGATGAATAAGAATATTTATAAATTGCAAGAGCAAGGTAAGATAAAAAGCGAATTCTTAGCGCAGATGTCCCATGAAATTAGAACGCCTATCAATGGGGTGTTGGGCATGATTGGTCTTTTTAAAGAGGATAATTTAACTGCCTACCAACATTATTTTTCTGATATCATCTATCGCTCGGGTAATCGTCTGTTAGCGACTGTTAATAATATTCTAGATTACTCTAAACTTGATGCTGACAAGATGGGTGTAGAGTTTGTTGAGTTTGATTTAGATGAAAAAGTCAGTGAAACCTTGTTACTCTTTTTACCTACTGTAGAACAGTCATTGCTAGAAATTAGGTATTCAATTGACTCATCCTTACCGAGCGTTGTACGAAGTGATTCAAGAATAATTGGGCAAATTGTTTTTAATTTAGTCGATAACGCGATAAAGTACTCCCATCAAGGTACTATTGAGGTTGACCTAAAATTACTAAGTAGCGAAGAAAAAGAGACAGGTGTACTGAATTTGTTGGTTAGAGATCATGGTGTTGGTTTTGAACAGGACAGTGATTTACTTAATGCTTCCTCTATTGAAGAATTTATACAAGCGACTCTCGTTGGTAATGAACAAACCGGACTTGGGCTAAATGTTGTAGCGCAATATGTGCGTATTCTTGGTGGTGTGTTGAAGCTTGAGAATTGTATAGATGGTGGTGTCTGTGTTGATTTGTGCTTGCCAATTGGACTACCGGCCGATGAAAATTCGCCATCTTTGCCACAAGCCTTGCGTGATATCCATGTTTACTGGTTGGGAGAAACAGAGGTTATCAATATCCGGTTACAGTCAATTTTTACTAATTGGTCTTTGCCTTTTTCGACTATTCAGTTGGCCTCCCTAGAAGCATTTGTGAATGAAGTGAAGGACCAGGTATCGGTTATATGCTTAGATAAATCTGGCAGAGCCATGTATGAGGAAGTAAATACCCCATTGCCGGAAGGTTTGGTAGTAGTCGAATTTACCTTGACGTCGGGTAGTTTCATGCAGCAGGATGGCACGGAATTAAACATAAGACAGATATGTTATCTTTCCTCTGCAAAGAAGATTCAACAATTTTTATTGGATGAAGTCGACCGTATATGCCATAGGGGACAGGATGATCGTGAAGTTCAGTCAATTGAATCGATGGCTGCGGGTAAGATTTTGGTAGCAGAGGATAACGCTGTTAATCAAATGATAGTGCAACGCATGCTGGATGCCGCCGAATGCGATTTTGATATAGTTACTAATGGACAGTTATTGCTGGAACTGTATCAACAGGCGACCCATGAGGTTAGAATTATCTTTATGGATTGTGAAATGCCCATCATGAATGGTTTTGAAGCCAGTCGACGTATTAGAGAGTATGAACAGAAAATGCAGTTAGAACCGGTTAAAATTATAGCGTTGACTTCTCATGTGGGTGAAGACATTATTGCCGATATCAAGGCAGCAGGTATGGATTCGTTTTTATCTAAGCCTATTGATAAACAAACCTTGATGCAAACTATCCAAGATACTATGGCGTAGAATGATTAGGCGTTATTTATGGATTGCGGTCTTCAGCAGGCTAAGGTAAAAATAGTCTATAAAGCGTAGTTTATACAGATTCAATAGGCATTTTGAGATAGTTTTTTAACACCGTATTGCTGAAAGCTCTGGTCGAAAATTCCAGTGATGAAATATTTATAATACTTGTGGGAGCAGACAGCATTTTATATTCACTCTATGGTGGGGACTTGTAATGTATACGGGTATTGTTCAGGGTGCTTATCCGGTAGTCAATGTTGAGAAAAAAGTAGGACTTAATAGTGTTACTGTGGCTCTGCCGTCTGAAATGATGGCAGATTTATCGATCGGTGCGAGCGTTGGTTTGGATGGAGTCTGCTTGACAGTCACAACTTTTACTAACTCCGAAGTATCGTTTGATATCATGCATGAGACTTTATCTCTTACTACCTTATCAACACTATCAGTAGGTGATCGTGTTAATGTTGAACGTTCTGCAAAACAGGGTGTAGAGGTAGGAGGACATTATATTTCTGGACATGTTGATGGGGTGGTTAAAGTAGTTGATATTCAAGAATCAGAAAATAACTATATGGTTAGCTATGAATTACCGCCAGTGCTAGTGCCCTATGTTTTTAAAAAAGGCTTTGTCGGGCTAAATGGGT
>JANQKJ010000361.1 GCA_028281205.1 Gammaproteobacteria bacterium | reverse complement strand
ATCCAAAAATACGCGATCGTGACTAACTATTAATAAGGTGCCCGTGTAATCAACCAAACGCTGCTCAAGCACCTCAAGCATTTCCACGTCGAGGTCATTAGTTGGCTCATCAAGAACTAATAAGTTTGCCGGGCGAATAAACAACTTTGCCAAGGCAACACGATTTTTTTCACCACCGGATAAAGCGCTAACTGGTGTCATTGCACGCTTAGGTGAAAATAAAAAATTTTTTAAATAACCGACCACATGGCGTTGTTTACCATTAAGCGAGATGTAATCTTTACCATCACCGACATTTTGCGCAATGGTCTTATCCATATCCAAATCACGTAACACCTGATCAAAGTAAGCAACTTCCAAATTAGTTCCTAGCTTAACTGTACCTTCATCAGGTTGAATCATGCCTAAGATAATTTTCAGCAAGGTACTCTTGCCAACGCCATTATTTCCCACCAAACCTATGCGATCACCACGCATAATTTTCAGGTTTAATTTTTTAATTAGTGTATTGCCATCATAACCATGTGTAATGTTACGCATGGAAACCACTTTACGCCCCGAACGCTCACCTTCTTCAATATCGATACGCGCTTTGCCCTGTTGCTTTATGCGCTTGGCACGTTCATCACGCATCGCCATAAGTGCTCGTACCCGACCCTCATTACGTGTTCTTCTGGCTTTAATCCCTTGACGTATCCACTCTTCTTCTTGTGCAAGTTTTTTATCAAACAATGCATTTTGGGTAAACTCTTCTTCCAGTGCTTTTTCTTTTAAAGTTAGATAGTTTTGATAATTACCCGGCCAACTCACCAATTGACCACGGTCAATCTCAACAATCCTGGTAGCAAGTTTTTGCAAAAAAATCCGATCATGAGTAATGAAAATTACACTGCCAGCATAACCACGAATTTTGTGTTCAAGCCATTCGATAGTACTAATGTCCAAATGGTTAGTTGGCTCATCGAGCAGTAGCAAGTCTGGCTCACATACTAATGCTTTGCCCAGTGCAACACGACGTCGCCAGCCACCCGATAATTCACTTAATTTTTGCTCTGCGGGAAGGTTGAGTTGTGAAATCACAGTATCAACCTGTTGGTCAATATTCCATATTCCACTGGCATCAATTTGATGCTGCAAATCCTCTAATTGCTTGAGTTCATTCTTATCAAGTGTTGAGTTAGACAAACGATAATATTCATCCAATAATGTTTGCTGTTGTTGCATGCCCTGCCTGATAACTGCGCGCACTGTTTCATCTGAAGTCGACAATAATGTTTGTTCTAGTTGGCTGATACGCAGATGACGACGCTTTTGAATCTCGCCATGATCGACTGCATATTCACTGGTAATCAATTTCAACAGTGAAGATTTACCTGCGCCATTCCTGCCTATCAGACACACACGTTCTTTGGCATCAATAGAAAAATTCGCCTGTTTTAAAATTGGCACATCCCCAAATTCAAGCGATACTTCTTGCAGTCTTAATAAATACATACAACTAAATTCAATGCTCCGAACATAATCTATTGGTAAATCTTACCTTGGTATTTAATCCAGCCCTCATCATGCAAACCTTCCGGATCATGATGCGTCCAGTGCACAACACCTCCTTTTTCGTTCCACTCATATTGTCCATAAATGGATACTTTTGTATTCAAGTCGAGCGGTACTCTTGGTGCTAAATCTATATTATGCGCAATCAATACTGTTTGGCGGTTATCCAGTCTAACAATGAACCTCTGGTGACGACTTCCGTCATTATCATCAGACAATTTTTTTATTACTATGCCGTCAAACTGAACCATGATACCGGACAGACGTTTAGCAAATAATTCTTCAACAGTGACAGTGTTGTTATTTTGTGTGCTTTCTTGGTTTGTCTTGTAATATTTAGAAGCGAAAAATAATGAAGCAAAAGCAAGCACTACTGCCACTGTAGTGTTAATATTTTTTTTAGTCATGTACAACCTCAATCAATGCCCAACATCGTCTATATGAACAATGGTTTATATAATGACGACTCTTGTGAAGGTATTATTCCACATCCTAGCCACAGGCGTTAAAGCACTTTCAATACAGAGATACCATGTTATTCACTATTGTCAGAAAATTTTTAGGTAATATTATTCTTGCTGCAGACAAAATCATTTCGCCCAAAGCACCGGCGCGCTCTGTTGAAGAACAGGCACAACTTGATGAAAAAACAAACAGCCTAGTACTATATGAAATGCTGGCTTGTCCGTTCTGCGTAAAAGTTCGCAGAGAAGTGAAGCGTTTGGGATTAAATGTACAGCGCCGCGACGTTAAGCGCGATCAAACTAATATGCAAGACTTACTTAATGGCGGCGGGAAGTTTCAAGTCCCATGCCTACGCATAGACAAACAAGGTGACATAACTTGGCTATATGAGTCAGACGATATAA
>JANQKJ010000347.1 GCA_028281205.1 Gammaproteobacteria bacterium | reverse complement strand
GTTTTTGCGGGTGCGTCATATTTGCAGAGGCAAAAACATCTGGGCTATCTCCCGCCTCAATTTTCTCTCTCATAATACCACTGGGCCCAAACATTCTATCAATACTGACCTGATACTTTTTTTCATAAGAATCAGCTACATCAGCAAGAGCTTTTTTTAAGCTTCCTGCAGCGTAAAGAGTAATTCTTTCGGCAGAAAATGCTAAAGGACTCAACATCATAAACGCCATAAAGATGGCATAGATTCGGAATATCTTTATAAACTGTGTCATTGAGTTATTTTATTTGTATTAAGTAAATGCTTAACGAATGCTGAAAAGTCTACTTGATAAATAAAATCTTACATATGTAATTACATGCATAAAAATATATGCATGCAATTACATATTGTCGCACATATAGATAAGATATTCTTTTATAGAAGCAACGGCTATACCAATACAGTAATCATACTCAATCTTTCTTAACCCAGACCGCGTAAAATATTTTTATGAATAAATATAGTCGTATGGAATGGGCAGGTGCTTTTGGGGATCTGGGAACTTTAATTCCATTTGCAATTGCTTACATCACACTACTTGATGTCGAACCTAGCAGCATGCTATTTGTAATCGGCATTTCTCAAATACTTGCTGGCTTTTATTATAAAACCCCATTTCCAGTACAACCCATGAAAGCAATTGGGGCAATAGCAACTACTCAAGCAGCACAAACTTTAATAATAACTACTAATACAGTCATCGCGGCAGCGCTAGCGACAGGACTAATTTGGCTTTTTCTAGGCATCACGGGCCTGGCATCAAAATTAGCAAAGTTAATCGCGAAACCAATTACTCTTGGAATTATTCTTGGCTTAGGCATAGCTTTTATGCTGGATGGCATAGAAAGAATTTCCACCAATTGGGTATTAGGAGTAAGCGGGTTATTTGGCACTTTATTGCTATTAAATAATAAACGCATACCAGCAATGATCATATTGCTTATGTTTGGCGCACTAACTGCATTTATACAAGACCCAAAACTAATTAACGAATTTAGAGACATTCAGTTAATTATTCAGCTACCAGAATTTTCCTGGCATCAAATCACAATTAATGACTTTGTTATTGGTATATTATTTTTAGCATTACCACAGCTTCCTCTTACCATGGGAAATGCGATTATTGCCATTAAAGAAGAAAATAATAGATTATTTCCAAATCGCTCCATTACAGAGAATAAAGTTGCAATCTCCACAGGCATCATGAATACATTCAGTTCCATGTTCAATGGCATTCCTCTGTGCCACGGTGCTGGAGGTATGGCAGGTCACGTTCGATTTGGAGCAAACACTGGTGGATCAATTATTATTATAGGAATTGTTTTATTATTGCTTGCATTATTTCTGGGTGATTCGATTAGTTTGCTATTTAAAATTTTTCCTATCTCAATACTAGGCATTATTTTATTTCTAACTGGCGCTCAGCTTGCATTAGGCGCATGCGATAAAGGCTTTAAAAAATTCGAACGCTTTACAATGTATAGTGTCGCTGCCATAGCAGTGTGGAATGTAGGTATTGCTTTTATATATGGTGCAGTGATCCACTGGTTTTTAAAAAGACATATAATAAAGCTGTAAGCCATATATAATGAATACTCTTAACGATGAAGTGGTTTAGTTATAGTCAAATCCACCCAAGATGTTGCATAGTGTAAGTATCGTTCCATATTTTTGTAAGATGACTAATACGGTCACCTTGGAATGTCATTACGTAAACATAATCCGCCGCTATAGATTTATCAGTGGCTGCTACTGGGCCATTTGGGCCTGTATGCGTTCCGTAAAATACAGCGTAAGCTGTAACGTTATTACGAGATTCATCAACAGAAAAAGAATGCAATTCATAATGTCCGTCTGGAATTGGCGTAAATAAATCTCTCATCCACTCACAATATTCTTCAAGTGTTTTTATTTCTGCAAGTACTTTTGTTTGTGCGGCAAATGTTGCGCCTGGCAAACAAAACTCTTTACATACCTCCCATCCTTTTCCAGTTTCACAAGCGTCGAAGAATCTTTGTGCAGGCTCTAGAATCTCACTCATATAAACCTCTTTTAAGATAGCAATTTTCATATACAGTCTACTATAAATGTTTAAAGTATTTACAGCAGGTATAGGTTAGAGTAATAGACAATAATAAAGTGGACTAATATGTAGGCTCACTTATTTTGCTCACTAGCGCCCATAAAAAAGCCCCGCATAAAATATGCGGGGCTTAAAATTAATATAATTGTTTACTCTGTATTACAAAGTCTTACTAACTCGGCTAACACCCATGAGTAATTATTATAGTTATTTCCACCTTACTCAGCGCTAGATGGCTCTTCTACATATGAAAATTGATTCATCATGTTGAACATTGGTGCATATGACTCTGGATTTGCTGCCCAATTCATTCTTGTTGCATACCAGTTAGGATCCATCATTACCATCATTGGATTGTAAAATGCAGGATTCATCATGGCATTCGTCCAATTCATATAGTACTGAGGATTCATCATTGCCATCATTGGTGCGTACATTTGTGGATTCATTGGTGCCATAGCCCAATTAAAGTACATTTGTGGATTCATGAAGCGTGCCGCTGCGCGCATCATTTTTGCAGGATCTGATAATCCACGCATCCATGTTTCCCACATCACTGGTTCCATAGAACACTTCATCATCACATGCATGGTACGTGGGTCATTAACAACCATCATTAACTGCGCAAATTGCTTTGGCTGCGACATCATGTCAGCCATAACTTCAACATCAGTAAATGCTTTTAAATATGGCTTGATAGCAGCGAAATCTTCATCAGTTACATGTTTGCATTCAGCGTAATACTCTTTTGCTTTTTCAAACTTATGTTCTGTTGTATTTCCAGTGTCTGACTGGGACTCAGTTTCCGCAAAAGCAACCGCAATAAGGCCTGCAGTCAAAATTATGCTTGTAAAAGCTATTAGATAAAATTTAAAAGTTTTCATGTTTCCGCCCTCGGAAGTTTATAAAATTCTTTTCATTTAACTAGCAAGGATAATCGAGTAGTTACACTGAAAAACAATATCCATCAATGACTTATAATTTTTCCCTGATGTGATTACTTATGACTTGATCACTAGTTATACAATTTGATGTAAACCTATACAAACATAAAACATAAAACAATTTAGTAATTTTTATGTATTGATATAATTTATTTATAGTATATTAGCATATTCTAATTTACTGTAACACAATCAATCACTTTCAGATTTAATTCGAGAAATAATTCAAATACATACAAGCATCAGAACCATGCCAATGTGCTTATTTACTTATAGTGAGCGTGTTGTATGTAGAGACAAATGAGTGTGCCAGGCAATGCTTATGCAAACCACCAGTATATTTATTGCTTATGGCTCGTCCGCTTGTTGACCTTCATGATAGGTTGAATATATATAAATTGGGATGGGTAAATCACCTAAATGGTTTTTCAGTAGTGGAAACACATCTTCCCATGCTAAAGCACCTACACCCGTTGCTAATTTAGGTAGTGCCAAGCTATCCACTGGATCCTTATCCAACGCATGGCGCAAGCGTCGTAAACAATGATTAACATTGGCCACTGTGGCACGACCACTTTTAGCTCCATGCTCGTGCCCACCTTCCTGGGTTAGCAAATTGAAAATACGTACCCCTCCTACACCACCCCATACCCACATTTCGCCAGGCTTTGGGTGTGTTTGGTGAGCATAATGACGAAAATCTTTAGCCATTGCAGGCCATTGCTCTCTAAGTCTAAGAGCGAGTCCACTATCGAAATGATCATTGGGAGCCACACCATGGGCTATTGCTTTTGCTTTAGTTAGCAAGATATCACCACTCACCTCATGAATCATATTTACAAACCTCTTTAGCTTAGAATTAAAAAAACCAATCTATTCAAAACAACTTAAGTGCTATTACAAAAATTTCATTGTTACTCGATTACTTTTTAATATCAGCACTTAAGCCACGCTAAAATACTAACACTGTTGCTATGAGAACAAATATTTTTGACAACAGCTTTGACCTAGAACAATTAAGTCACAGTTTCCAGAAGTTAAGTATGCATAAAAATTTATACTCGTATCCCTGCGTCGTGCTAAAAATTAGAGGTGTTTGTATAACAAGGATGTAATGTCTCTTTTTAATCAACGAGAAAATTCTCATATATGTCTAATTTATCTGTTTAGTAACCCGTCTAAACTAATAAAACCTTCACAAAACGACACTATATCGATGATTAAGGACCTTTCGCCCCCGTTTAATGCCACTAATGAAACTATAGCTAATGCCGATATCATAGTTTATTAATCAAAGGTACATTTTATATACATATGATTTGGCAGGAATTAATATCGGCACAATCACATGCAATTCACATAAATAAGTGATTAACAACTAATTGGTATATGTCTAGCAGTTTAATAACAGTTGAGAAAAGTAAGACTTAGTCCCACAAGACAATAAGCAAAATGAATAATTTGCCTGATCCTATTGAAACTATCCAATCAGAATCGCTTGCGATTCATCATTTCCCTTTCTGCATAATTTCTACACTATCAAAAAATTGTGCGGAAATTGTATTTAAAGATGGCACCGAAGTAACTAAAGACATGCTACTCGAAATACATCAATGGTTATTAAATAATATTGATTCACCAATGTATGTCATCATCAATAAAATCTTCCCTCACTCTTATACCTTCAATGCTCAAATGGAACTCTCTACCTTAAGCAATATTAAGGCAATGGCTATGGTCTGTTACAGTAATGTTTCACAGGCGACAACCATGATCATGCAGACGGCAACTAACCAGACGCTCTGGAATATGAAGATTTTTTACGAACGGGCTGATGCATTAGATTGGATTGAAGAACAGCAAGACACTTACACATGAATATGCCAATCCCATAGCAATTCCTTAATCACTTTTTACCATGGCAAACCAGTACCATTTCTTTGCGATCTTACTGACAATAACTCCCCTAATAATAGGTTGTCATAAGTCGGTTGACCATGAAGTTTCTGTGATCTTGGACGGCTACCCTGCCCAAACAATTGGTCTGTTTGAAGAAAAAGAATGCAAAGGTGAGCTATACCATCCAGTAGATGTAGTTAGACACCGTAACAATAAGCAACTACCTGAACATACTCATCTCAAATTTTTCAAAAGTGAAACTATCTCTTTAATCTCGCCATCATTGCTGGAATTATCTTTATGTATAAACCAGGACAATAATTGGAAACAAATTTGGCATAGCAAACACGACCATAATTACAATCGTATTGCGATCACATGTAATAATAATGAAACATTAGATTATTGGTGTACCGCAAAAGTAGATACTTCAACTTAAGCACGCACTTTCAGCCTATCCCAAATTAGCTAGGTAGCTACCTATTAGGTGCAGTGCTTGCTAAGTAATAAAGGGTTAAGTAAACAATTAGCCCAACCCTCTAGTGTAGCCTTCGATATTTTTTGCGCTAGGTTATATATTTTAAGCAAAGGAATATCATCAGAACAACAGCATACCAGCAGCCAAAACAGCTGTCATAGCTACTGCAAGTATTGTGAATTCGACCCAATAGCGGCATCTTATATCACCTTCACATGGATTTGATAGTTTCATAAGCATGTTTTCCTATAGTAGTTAAATTTTAATGCTCTATGGAGTAAGTAGAGTTAAAAAAGTTCCTTTAAACACGCTTAGGTATTCATATGACTTTATTAGTGGCCTGGTAAAATATAGGTGTATAAATCTAAGTTATTAAAATCATTTGCGTAGAACATTTTGATTCAACATTTCAATGTTCAGTAAGTACAAGACATACTTGCCCTAGTATGATGCGTGACTGTTAAATTACTGTACGCATCAATCCTCATCGGGCCAATCCAAATCATACGGATAAGGTCTCTCCTCGGTGTTGAATGTGAGATACAGAGAAATTTGATAGCCATAGACCGCCAGTCTTTTTCCAAGCACTACTAATTGCTCATTTTTCTTTGTAGTGAAGAGAAGCCAGAAGAACTGCACAACAACTACAGCGCCTAAAACAGCTCGGGAAAGCGAATACAGCATTCCAAGTACCAACATATGGAACAATCTCAGCCACAAAGATTTTGATTTAATGTTCTCAATCACGGGTGACGACTGTTCATGTTGATTTGATGATTTGCCGTTAGACGTTAACGATTTATCATTCATGATTAGTCCATATTTAGTAATTAAAATAATCTTAATGAAGATATGGGGCCAAAATTATCGATTTCAATATGGCTCAAGCCAAATTCATGCATGGGATACATAATTTTTCTATTGCAAACTATACTTAAACTGAATATTTTGCCGAACTCTCCAAAACATATATATAAAACGGAAAATCCAGCTAGTATTAGTTTTATACCTGATAAAAATAAGCCAAGCTTCAATAAAATCTCTATAGAGTTAACTACTATCTCTATTTATTCAATTGATAATAGTCAGTAACTTTGTATTCCCTTTGGTATACAATTGCCTGTAAGCATTAAATAATAAAATGTCATGGGCCAGGAAATAGCAAATACTAAATTTTCCAAACAAGACTTTGAGCTATTTCAATCCGCTCTAGAAGAAGAAACTGCTACATTGGATCGCTGGCTTAGCAGCGATAAATTATGCAATGACAAGCTAGTTGGTGGTTTTGAAATCGAAGGCTGGATTTTAAATTCTTCCTTGCTTCCAGCCTCGATTAACAATGAATTCTTAACCCGATTTGATAATCCACTAGTCGTACCAGAACTGGCAGTTTTTAATATTGAATTTAACAATATCCCACTTGCTTTGGAAGGTTCGTTCTTTTCACAGCTTCATAGTAATACTGAGAAGTTATGGTTAAGCGCCCATGAAACCGCAATGCGGCTTAGCGAGCCTTCAACACTACTATTGATAGGAACGCT
>JANQKJ010000199.1 GCA_028281205.1 Gammaproteobacteria bacterium | reverse complement strand
CTTTTTGGTAATTCATTGTATAAACAAGATCAACTAGCCCATCATTTGCCCAAGAAATACTATCTTGGCCCTCTATTATCACCGACTCAGCCCAGGGTGCAGCAGCAACACTAATAATCAAGGAGTCGTCTATCTCCCTTATTGCTGATGAAATACTTGAGATGAAATCATACATTGCATCTCTCTGCCATTTTACTATTGAGTTATATGCATCACTGTCTACTTTATGCTTTGCTATATCTAACAATAAATTTCGATTGTGCTTTAATTGATAATCCTCTTGACAATGTTTGTCATAGCAAACTTGGCCTGTACGCACATAATCTAGATTCAAACCATCTATATCATACTTTATGACAACTTCTTTTATCATATTAATCATAAATGATCGAAAATTTTCATTATGAACATTGAATACATTTTTTTTATTAGTGTTTGAAGTGAATTCTTCAAAGAAATTATGCTGTCTTAACATTACCGTGATACAAGGATGAACTTTAAACCCTTCACTATGTGCAATTTCAATAAAACGTTTCAAGGGATCTCTTTTAGCTAGCTCTATATTCTTATACCATAAAGGTACAACATCAGACTCCCATATAGCACCCTGGCCATGCCATATGCAACCTATATATGTATTAAAACCAGCCCTCTTTAGCTGATTCAATCTCCCCCTTAAAACATCCTCATCACTAGCCCAATATATTGCCTCATCAAAAATCGAACGTATTTTGAAATCTGAAGTACTACCGTATTTCGGCGTGATAAATGCGATTATAAAAATTGTAAAAAACAGTAAAAAATATATTTTATTTGCTTTTAGCATTACATTAACCCTTATATTTCTTAAAACTTGAACCTAAAAATGCTCCTATTGTTCCAAAAACGAAAATTGAGACTTGTCCAACATAATCAAAGCCATTATCAGTTATCAAATATGCTAAGTACGCAGCTATCATACCCAGCGATGCAAGGTATAACTGATACTGATATTGATCCAGACGGTTTCTTTTCTTTTTTATTCTGATTGCATAACTGATTCTCATCCAAAACCACATATATGCCAACATACCAAGTACACCAACATCACACAAAAGCCTTATAAATTCGGAATGCACCGCACTAGCATTAGAACCAGTCGCGCCATAAAATAATAATTGTGTTGCACCAATACCCGAACCAAATATTTTATTATCATAAAATAACCTCTCTAGTGAGACTTCCCATGCATAAAACCTTCCTGACCCTGCTATTGAAGATGTAATCGTTTGTGGTGATTCATAAATTGTGGAGTGGTCAATATCGTCTGCAGCTGTAAGAAACATTCTCTCCTTAAAAGCATCAACTGTTACAAATAGCAAAACCATTGAAATGAGTCCCAAGAATGGTATTGCGATTTTTACGACTCCCTTCATTCTCAAAAAAAGTATCAATCCTGCTGATAAAAACATCCCTGCAATAGTTATCCTTGTAAATGCCGCCAATATTGATGCTGCAAATATAAAAGTGACTAACAAATTTTTTAGGCTATATCTTGTTACTAATTTTGAGAGTATTACTGCAAACACCATTAGTATATGACAACTAAAAACAGCTCTACTCGATTCAGGAAGGCCAAGGTATGATTCTGCGGTAAAACCAAGTGCTGTAGAAGATATTGCCAACAGCAAAAATACAACGCCTGAAGTGATAACCGCATTTATAAATTTATCCTGACCTATTTCGTTTATATACAAATACATATATATGAAAAAGACTAGCGGTGTTATTAACTTTATAAGCATCCGTATAGCCATTTCCAAGCTAGGCGCCCACAAAACACTTATCAGACATATTAATATAAATATCATATAAGCAGATATATGCTTTGCAATATGTTTTCTGTTTAAATTTTTTGATAATAAAATTCTTATTGTTAACACCATCAAAATAATTTGAACTTTAATAGCAGACATCCCAATGAGACCGAAAGGAGTAATAACAGGCTCAAGCCATCCGATTGGCAACGGGCCTAGTAAAAATAATACATATATGAAGTTGCTTGGCTTATTTGAAGCAATAAGCAAGATAAAAAACAAAGAAGCGGCTACTATAAGTGATATCATTAAATACTAAGCTTTAATATGTTTATGAAATGATATGCAAATTTCTATTTTCAATTCTTCTTAGACCTGTATAGTGCTAATATATTGAAAAAGCTATAAATATGTATTAACTTTTTTATGACTAAATCTTATGGAACCAGTTGCAGTTTACTACAATCCAAAATGCTCCAAATGCCGCCAAACCAAATCTATTCTTGACGAAAAGAATATTAATACTGAGGTGATTGAATATTTAAACACTACCCCTACTCAAGAAGAACTTAGTCACATTATCAGCTTAGGCATTCCTGCAAAGCACATGATACGCACTGGTGAAAATGAATGGGCTCAGACCGGGCTCGACATTGAAACAGCATCAGATGACGATTTGATTAATGCGATTATCCAGCACCCTATTCTTCTACAGCGTCCTATAGTACTTGCCAATGGCAAAGCTGTTATTGCGAGACCTCCTGAAAAGGTATTGGAGGTTTTATAAATGGGCCCACTCCTCGTTCTGTACTATAGCCGAAATGGTGCCACACGAGAAATGGCGTATAAAATTGCGCGTGGCGCTGAACAAGCCTCTGTTGAAGTAAAAATTCGCACCGTCCCTGCGGTATCGGCAAATTGCGAGGCAACGGAACCCGATATTCCCAAGTCTGGCGACATTTATGTAGAACTCAGTGACTTACAAGACTGTTGCGGACTAGTTCTGGGCAGCCCTACACGTTTTGGCAATATGGCAGCGCCGATGAAGTATTTTCTGGATGGCACCAGTGGTTTGTGGTTAAAAGGCACACTGCAAAATAAACCTGCAGCGGTATTCACTTCTACCAGTAGCTTGCATGGGGGTCAGGAAACAACCCTGATTTCTATGATGATGCCACTGCTTCATCATGGCATGGTGATGGTTGGCTTACCCTACAGCGAACCCGATCTTGCCAAGACTTCTACCGGCGGCACTCCTTATGGTGCCAGCCATTTCGCAGGGCCCAATAGCGACTTGCCTCTGTCGGATGAAGAATCTCGACTCTGCCTGGCATTGGGCAAACGTGTAGCCGATATGGCTATCAAATTGCATTCATAATCCTTTCCAGTATTTAAGCCCATAGTCATTATTAGCTTGCGATGTATTACACTCTTACACTGGTTTGTTATTTCATTTTATTGTTTGGCCAGGTTGCATGGATTGGCTGGCTTAACCCTTCGCCAGTTGTTCCCAAGAGCATTACTTTGATATTCATTATTGTGCCTTTGTTGTTACCATTACGTGGGTTATTGCATGCACGCTTTAAAACGTTTAAATGGATGACACTATTCATATGGCTGTACTTCATTATCGGCGTATGGAATTGCGCAAGCAGTACTCAATGGCCTATAGGTATCTTGCAAGTGACTATGAGTTTGGCAATTTTTTTATTAACGATTCTTTATTGCCGCCAGCATGATACGCGCCCGGAAAAAGACCAAGACAACCAATCTAGTTAAGTGTCTTCTTTAAAAAAGGAATTGTCACTTTACGCTGTTCTTCAAGTGAGGCTTTATCCAATGCTTCAATCATTCCCACTAGTGTAGATACATCACGCTGGTAACGTGTTAACAAATATTTTCTTACATCACTGGATAATTCCAACCCACGCACCCTGGCATGAAAGGCTAACGCATCATCAAGCTTATCTTCATCAATCGGTGTGAGTTTATAAACTGGGCCCCACATAGCACGTGAATTGAGATCAGCCAATGCAAAAATATTATCCGCCGGTGTAAACAAAGAAGAAATGATCAATGTTGTATTGTTAGCGCGGTGCTCATTAATAAAATTAAATAGTGCTTTTTCCCATTCATCGTTGTCTGCAATGACATGCACATCATCGATGCAAATTAACTGCATATCTTGCAAGCCATCAATACACTCTGGTTGCTGCTCAACCAGTTCTGACATAGGCAGGTACATTGCACGCTTATTGGAAGATGTCGCGATGTGGCACATAGCCTGTAACACATGAGTTTTACCAGTATTAGACACACCCCAAAGAAAAATTTGCGGTTCCTCAAGCACACCTGCGGCAACATTCTTTAACACACTTATCAATGTAGGGTCTGACCCCGCATAGAATGTATCAAAGGTATTGGCTTGCGCCAGTTGCAAGTTTAATGCTTGCTGTGAATGTTCCATTTAGTAACCTGCTTGGGCTTATTTACTTATACAATATATCGGCTGACTTACTTCATTAAAAAGTAAGTCAGAGAAATTTAGTAAAAGCGTTTAGATTGTTCAGCTAAGCTACATTTGTTTTTGCGCAGCACGCACTGCACGTTTGGACCACTCCACCACATAACGCACTCCACTCGCTACCGTAGTACATACGACAATAGTCATAAGTACATTAAGTAACTGTGGATGCATAGGGTTCACTTGCGTATAAATTAAACTCACGGCCAAAATGATTTGTGCAAATGTATTTATTTTGCTGATTGGCAGCGGTTCCATTTTCAGTTGTCGTGTAACCATATGGTACGAGACAGCACCGATTAATAAAATCACATCACGTGCTATAACAATCGCCGCTAACCACCAGGGAATCCAGCCCAGTACTGCAAAAGCAACAAATGCGCTCAGTAACATAAGCTTATCTGCCATTGGATCCAGATAAGCACCTAATGTGGTTTTCCAGTTATAACAACGCGCCAAGAACCCATCGAGCGCATCGGACACACCCATAAACAATACGAGTATCAAAGAACGTTCAAACTGATGATGAAAAAGCATCCAAATCAAGCATGGAACGCAAAGTATTCGAGTGCCAGTGATGACATTCGGTATGTATCGGGCCTTAAACATGGCAGGTAATCTCCTGGATTTCCCGCATTTCAGTAACTAAGCTATGCGGTGTTATAGTATTTACTAACTGTAAAGATACCATAGTCGCACAATTTTTTTCAGCAAAACCCTTGTATTTCAAGTGGTTAGATGTAATTCTTTTAATTTCAACATCTTACTAGTAATCATATTCCATGGGACTGACATATAAAGACGCTGGCGTAGATATTGATGCCGGCAATGAGCTTGTTAATCGAATAAAAGGCGCAGTCAAAAGCACACATCGTGAAGGGGTCATTTCCGACCTGGGCGGGTTTGGTGGATTGTTCGAACTGGCCGCACACAAATATAAGCAGCCCATTTTAGTATCGGGCACGGATGGTGTCGGGACCAAGTTAAAGCTGGCCCACCAATTAAACATGCACGACACAATAGGCATTGATTTAGTCGCTATGTGCGTCAACGATGTCATAGTGCAAGGCGCAGAGCCTTTATTTTTCCTAGACTACTTTGCCACCGGTAAACTGGATGTAAATGACAGCGCTGCAGTTGTGACTGGTATTGCCGAAGGCTGCAAACAAGCCGGTGCGGCTTTGATTGGCGGGGAAACTGCCGAGATGCCCGGCATGTATGCTGAGGGAGAATATGATCTGGCGGGTTTTTGCGTCGGTGTTGCCGATAAAGAAAGT
>JANQKJ010000183.1 GCA_028281205.1 Gammaproteobacteria bacterium | reverse complement strand
ATTCGCGGTCGTGGGCCGTATGACTTTTACGCCATCCATGTCGGCGAAAAATCGACTGCAGTGAGCCACAAGGCTAAAGCAATGTGCGTGGGGCAAGTGATGCAGGATGGAGATCACTATTATTCAAAATATAATTTATACGCACTTGATGGCTCACCGTTTGATTATGCGCGGCTCACAGGTGAAATTAAGCAAGGACAAATTATTTCTTACTTTAAAACTTTAAATGGTGGAGATACAGGTCGAATGGTGATGAATTACAGCGACATCTATGAGCAACCGTCTTCACTTGAATTGCTTGAAGGTGAATGGCGCTTTACAGATAGAGATGGGCTTACTTATGAAATTAATATTGCAAACGGACAGATTGAAGGAAAAGATTCAGACGGTTGTCGCTACAATGGTCAAGTATCGTTAATTAATCCTAAATATAATGCTTACAATATAGAGATTGATATTAGCAATTGTGCATCGGTGGATGGTACGTATGAAGGCTTGAGTTATTTAGATAGAGATGAATCAACTTTTTTACGTATTGATATTGGTAACGAGAACTATGGTTTTCACTATGATTGGAAAAAGCAATCTATAATCTAGCAATAGTTAAAAATCAGTTAACCATGCCTATGAGTATTCCAGTTTTGCCATAATACTCTTGCAGGATGGTCCTTTAAGCTGTCATCCATTAATGTCATAATTTCAACGCCGTAACTTAATTCCCATATGTTGTCTGCCACATGAAATGGCACTTCTAATATATCTTTAGTGTATTGAGTAAAATTATTATTGTGACTTTTTACGCAATGACATAAATAATGTTCAGCTTCAAGCTTTTCAATTTTAATTACTAAATGCCAGGCATTATCTGGCATGGACAATAACAAAGGCGCTGTAGCCTCTAGTATATCAATGCGCTGATTAAGCATTAGTTAAACGCTTTTACAGAGTCGCCACGCCCAATAGCAAAATACTCCAAGCCTTGTTTGTTCAGATAAGCTGGATCATATAAGTTGCGGCCATCAAAAATAATAGGATTGGATAATGTGTTTTTAATATGCTCATAGTCGGGGCTGCGAAATTCAGTCCACTCCGTGACGATAATTAAGGCATCGGCATTCTCCAATGCTTCGTTTGCATTAGCACATAAGTGCAAATCGTCGCGTGCTCCATATATACGTGTGCATTCATCTTGGGCGACAGGATCATAAGCTCTGACAGTTGCACCTTGTTGCCATAACTGCTCCATCAATGTGCGGCTTGATGCTTCACGCATATCGTCGGTATTAGGTTTGAAGGCTAGTCCCCATAGAGCGAAAGTTTTGCCTTTTAAGTCGCTGTTGAAGCGGTGAAAAATTTTCTCGAATAAAACTTGTTTTTGTTGTTGGTTAACCTGGTCGACGGCGGCGATGAGCGTGGTTTTGAAATCAGCTTCAGCTCCAATATGTTGTAGTGCTTGCACGTCTTTAGGGAAACAGGATCCGCCATAACCACATCCTGGGTAAATGAAGTGATAGCCGATACGTGGGTCAGAGCCTATTCCCAATCTCACTTGTTCGATATCTGCGCCTACTTTCTCAGCCAGATTGGCTAGCTCATTAATGAAACTAATTTTGGTAGCCAATAGTGCATTTGCAGCATACTTTGTTAGCTCAGCCGAACGAATATCCATGACTTTGACGCGATCATGGTTGCGATTGAATGGAGCATAGAGATTGCGCATCAACTCGCCGGCACGATCACTATCCGTGCCTACAATAACTCTATCGGGCTTCATAAAGTCATCAATCGCCGCGCCTTCTTTTAAAAACTCGGGATTAGACACGACATCAAATGAGCCTTGTTTGTTGCTATTTTGCAGGGTTTGATTAATTTCATTCTTAACAATATCTGCAGTGCCTACCGGCACTGTAGATTTGGTCACCACTACGCGGTATTCATCTAAATGGTTGGCAATGCTATTCGCGACCGCAACGACATGGCTGAGATCTGCTGAACCATCTTCATCAGGAGGCGTACCAACTGCAATAAACTGAAATAAGCCATGTTCCACCCCGTGCTGAGTATCTGTTGTGAACTGAATACGACCAGCATCAATATTTTGCTTGATCATTTCATCCAGCCCGGGTTCATAGATGGGGATATTCCCTTGTTTGAGCTGAGCAATTTTATTTTCGTTGATATCTACGCATAAAATGTGATTGCCGACTTGAGCAAGGCAGGCACCTGTCACCAGGCCCACATAGCCTGATCCATATATGGTTACTTTCATGAAATATTTATATGCTAAGTTGATTGTGTGGCGGCATAGTAAATGAATACGCCATACTTCGCAGCAGGTTCATTTATGATGGTCAAATATCTATCGAATATGCCAATTTAGGGCTATATTTTTGTCAATACTTCCCATAGACGAGAAATATTTAAGAATTAACATGATCTATTGTTGAAGTTACAGGATAATTACACGAGATATTGCCACTATGTTATTGACACTTGGCTTGTATCTCATTGACAATAGCCGGCTTTGTGTATGGAGGGGTACTCAAGCGGTCAACGAGGGCAGACTGTAAATCTGCTGGCTATGCCTACGTAGGTTCGAATCCTACCCCCTCCACCATTAAGTGTGCGGGTGTAGTTCAATGGTAGAACCTCAGCCTTCCAAGCTGATGATGTCGGTTCGATCCCGATCACCCGCTCCAACTATAAATAGTTAGGGGTGG
>JANQKJ010000173.1 GCA_028281205.1 Gammaproteobacteria bacterium | reverse complement strand
ATATATGTTGCCGAAACGGCCCGGCGGGCAACAAGCTTCTCCGAAATACGAAATTAATGCCAGTAGTTTTCTTCGGTAAAAGTGTCACCGAACCATCTTCAAATTGGGCATATTGAAAGCATCCGCACGACCCTGCAGATCGAATGATTTCTACAGCATTATCCTTTGTATTGATAACTGGAACGCTTACTATTAGATCCCCTTGCGTATCTTCTATAGAACCGACATCCACTGCTATGACTTGCTGATGTATATCATACGGTGCCTTGCTATGATTATTGTTTGTTTTATTGCTACTAACCTGAAGACAATAACCTTTAAAGGCGCTACCTAACTCTCTCTTTATTCGATTTAGCGGCCATTTGTATTCCCATGTTCCAGCATTAACAGTAATTGCTGCCCCAGACTCGTCTGAAACCAGTACGTAGAAGTGACCTGTCATTGTTTTATTAGGCTGAGCATGAATTATCCATGCTGATCTAGTATCACCCAAACTAGCCCAAATTTCCTCTAGAGATGCGTCTTTATACGCGTTAACTGAAAGATTACGTAATTCTAGAGATTCCTTAATCGAAAGGAGACCTACTGGCTTTTCCCAGGCTATGCCAGCATTAAGCTCTTTGCCAAGCTCGAGTGGATTCACATTTAGTTGGAAATACCGCAATACGAATCCCACCGTGTAGACCCCACAGTTATATATCTTTCGATCTCCTGATTCATATGCTGCTAACGCCGTCGATTGCGCTATTAAATCTTGATTATGGGAATTACTTAATAGAAAAACCAATATCACAATGGCTGCTGACGATGTTTTGGAATGCCGATATATGATAAACCCAACAAACCCTGCAACAAATACGATCAATCCGCCGCCTAACCAATATCCCCACAGGGTTTTATTGGATTCTGTGATATGTGGCTTTGCCATTTTATCATGATTAGAATGAGAATGGCGCTTAGGTGGTAATGGTGAGTCACTTTTTGGGGTTGGAAGCGATTTCAGATGCTCTACTTGAGATATTTGCTTATCCATATTTCGTTCAAAATCAACGATCTCCATCCCCATACGGAATGTTGCGTCTGTTGACTGATCGTATATAGGTGTGCCAGGCGGCCATTTAATTCGGAAAATTTCATCATTGAATTCTGGGTCATTTGCAACAACATTTTCAACATCAAGTACCGACTTTAACCACGGACTTCCATCCGCGTGAAATTGGCTTCGTACAGCTTTAACGGGGAAATATGTACCATTTTCAGCTTCAATTAATTCTTCTACTTCAAATTTTTGTATAAGGCGACCATCAGGTCGTGTCTGTTGGTACGACATCAGAGAGTATCCCCTAGAAGGATCAATCGTCCATACTTGGGCATCATTATTTGTTGTTACTTCAATTTCTATTAAATGTATGCCATTTTGTTCGACATATCTAAGGTCTCGACTAACTTCAACATCACTTGGCAGCTCGCCAAGTAAATCAGAAAACTTACGCGGGAGCGAGTCAAATGCACCATAAATACTAAAACCCCACCCTGAAGCATATTCACCATACCCAGAAAGGATTTTAGGACGAGCTGTCTTAATTTCTCCTCGCAATACCTCATCGGGACTA
>JANQKJ010000084.1 GCA_028281205.1 Gammaproteobacteria bacterium | reverse complement strand
TTTTTTGTCATTAGCTATTTAAAATAATCCTAGAGTCTAATCCTAGCACCCGCAAAGCAAAGCCTACGAAACAGTACAGAAAAATATACATGGCATTACCTACTATTCAGTCAGCAATCCCTAAACGCCGTTATCAGTTCGGAGAGTTTGTTATCACAATCTTATCTGACATTGAGAGCTCCGATACAAGCACGTACTTGTATATTGCAGCTGTATTGCGTGAAGGTAACACTCAGCCAGAAGTATACATCACGTGTGAAGCAATCTGTGTACAAAACAAAAACAGTTACCGTATCAAAGTCCTTAGCAAGGATGATGAACATATTATTAATGAAGACCCGCAATGGAAGCATGAACAAAATTTCTGTGATTATGCACTTGAAGGCATCCAGCAGATGTTTCAGTTAACCGATGAAACAGCAGTATTATTAAGCTAACCATAAGCATGCCCATCGCAATACAAAAATTACCTGATAATCTCATTAATCAAATCGCTGCCGGCGAAGTGATTGAACGCCCTGCTTCGGTAATTAAAGAATTATTTGAAAATAGCATTGATGCTACTGCCAGTAATGTCACAATTGATATAGAAAAAGGAGGTATTCAACGTATTGTCGTTCGCGATAATGGCACTGGCATTGAAGAACAACAGTTATGTATTGCCTTAACGCGCCATGCCACGTCTAAAATACGTACTATGGATGACCTGCAACACATTCATAGCTTGGGCTTTCGTGGAGAAGCGCTACCCAGTATCGCGTCTATTTCGCGTTTAACTATTACCTCCAACACGGAACTATCAAATCAAGGCTGGACATTGCACTCCGAAGGTGGCCATTCGGACGCAGATACCAAACCTGCAGCCCATGCTAAGGGCACCAGCATTGAAGTAAACGATCTGTTTTACAACACACCAGCTCGACGAAAATTTTTACGCACAGAAAAAACTGAGTACAGTCACAGTGAACAAGTCATAAAACGACTGGCAATAGCCAACTTCCATATTGCTATTAATTTCCGCCACAATCAAAAGACTGTGTACACATTGCCAGTGGCGCAATCTCAGCAAGAAAAACTCAAGCGCCTAGAGAAACTATTAGGTAAAACCTTTGTTGAACATGCAATTTATGTGGAACGCGAAATTACTGGCATGAAACTGCATGGTTGGGTCGCCGCACCGACATTTTCACGTGCACAAGCAGACTTGCAATACCAGTATGTAAATAACCGCCACATCCGCGATAAAACATTTTCTCATGCCGTCAAACTTGCATTTCAAGATGTTTTGTATCATGGGCGCCATCCGGCCTATGTTTTATTTCTTGCAATAGATCCTGCAGAAGTCGATGTCAATGCTCACCCTGCCAAACATGAAGTACGTTTCCATAACAATCGTGCCATACATGACTTTGTTCGCCAAACAGTTAAGCAAGCAGTAAGCGAAGTACGCACTGCCGTAATTGACACTCAAGACTTAGGCAAACTAGCAAACACATCCAGTCACTCAATGCCCAACCAGCAAAGTACGCTAACAACTAACTACACGGCACCTAGCCAGGGCGGTGATCACCGTCATTTACAAGCACTATATTCGCCTGCAGTGAATGAGCCACTACAAAATTATGTGCTTGATAATGGGCAGCCTAATGATGACAGTAATGAAGTGCCTTTATTGGGTTATGCCTTAGCCCAACTGCATGGCATTTACATACTGTCACAGAATAAACAAGGCTTGGTATTAGTAGATATGCATGCCGCACATGAACGTGTCGTCTATGAACAACTTAAAAGCTCTAATGCATCCCACGAAAGCAGTCGACAACAATTGCTGGTTCCAGTGCATATATCACTCACTGAAACCGACGCCAGCGTGATTGAAGAACAACACAGCCTGTTTGAGTCATTTGGCTTTGACATTAGTCGTATGGGTGATACGTCGATAGCAATACGTTCTATTCCAAGCATATTAAATGGGGTAGACATTGCCGAACTGATACGTGATGTGCTTGCGGACTTACAAAAAAATATTATCAGCACCCGCATAGAGGAAAGACATAATGAGATGTTGTCCAGCATTGCCTGCCATGGTTCTGTGCGCGCCAACCGTAGCATGACTATCCATGAAATGAATGCACTATTGCGTTCCATGGAGGCCACCGAACGAAGTAACCAATGTAACCATGGTCGGCCAACCTGGATACAATTGAGCATTAACGACTTGGATAAATTGTTTTTACGTGGCCGTTAACCCTCTTGCTGACAGCGAAAAACTTCCCGTTGTATTTTTAATGGGGCCTACTGCTTCAGGGAAAACTGATTTAGCTATTTCGTTAACACAAAATACCGCCTGTGAAATTATTAGTGTTGATTCCGCAATGATTTATCGGGAAATGGATATAGGTACTGCCAAACCTAATGCTGATGAACTTGCTCGCGCTCCACATCATTTAATCAATATCCGTAATCCCGATGAAAGCTATAGCGTGGCAGAATTTTGCCAGGACGCTAACCAACTCATTGATAATATCCATGCACGTAATAAAATCCCACTCCTCGTGGGTGGCACTATTATGTATTTTCATGCGCTGCAATTTGGTATTAATGAATTGCCCGCCGCCAATCAAGAGCTGAGAGAACGGATGAATCGGATTGGGAAAACACAGGGTTGGAATGTGCTCCACCAAAAGTTAACCCAAGTAGACCCTGAATCGGCAGCTAAAATCCATCCTAATGACAGTCAAAGGATTCAACGCGCTCTGGAAGTGTATGATCTTACTGGCGTCAAACTATCGTCATATCATGCCAACCAAAACCTTGTCAGAGCAGATATCTCCATACTTAACATAGGACTATTTCCACACCAGAGAGAGCAGTTACATGCCAACATCGCGCATCGTTTTGATAACATGCTTGAACAAGGTGTGGTTGAAGAGTTGATTGCGCTAAGACAAAAATGGCAACTCAATATGCATATGCCATCAATGCGTTGTATCGGTTACCGGCAGCTATGGAGTTATATTGAAAATGACATAGATCGAGAACAAATGCGTGATCAGGCAATTGCTGCCACGCGTCAATTAGCCAAACGCCAACTCACCTGGTTAAGACATTATCCTGAAACAAAGTTAATTGACCCATACATCTCCAGTACGGAGCAAATTAAACTAGAAATAATTCACCAATTACAACCAACTAACTGTTAAACTTGGGTTTGTGGGACAAATTTAGCAGTGCTCAAGCACAACCTCACAAGAGCAATAAAAAGAATCACGAAGGTTAGGAGCAATCATCATGTCAAAAGGGCAAACATTACAAGAACCCTTCCTTAACGCACTACGTAAAGAAAAGGTTGCGGTATCTATCTATTTAGTGAATGGCATTAAGCTGCAAGGACAAATCGACTCATTTGATCAATTTGTTATCGTGTTAAAAAACACTGTCAATCAAATGGTGTATAAACATGCTATTTCAACTATCGTACCTGCAAAATCGGTAAAAATTCCATTTGGTGACGAATCAGAATAATGCGTATTCCAAGTGGTACACATACCACTGGAGAAGTTTCCACTAGATGTTTGAAAGACCTAAATCAGGCGAACGCGCACTACTCATTCACCCCGAATTTGGTAAATCGATAAATTCTTCGGACACCGAAGAATTTCGCTTACTTGCTCATTCTGCTGGCGCCGATGAAATCGGCATTATCACCTATACCCGTCCCAAACCTGAATCGCGCTTTCTTATTGGTCACGGCAAAGTCGACGAGCTAGTCGAACTAGTGAAAGCTGAAAAAATAGAATTACTCTTATTTAACCACGAGTTATCTCCCAGCCAGGAACGTAACATCGAAAAAGCCTGCCGATGTCGAGTGCTTGATCGCACCGGGTTGATACTGGATATTTTTGCTCAACGTGCACGCTCATACGAGGGTAAGCTACAGGTTGAGCTTGCCCAATTGAAATTCATATCCACAAGATTAATACGTGGTTGGACACACTTGGAAAGACAAAAAGGTGGTATTGGCCTTAGAGGTCCCGGTGAAACACAGCTGGAAACCGATCGACGTTTACTTGCACAACGGGTGAAACACTTGGAAAGACGCTTGCAGAAAGTTCGCAAACAACGTGAACAAAGCCGCCACGCACGCAAAAAAAATGCTGTACCAACAGTCGCACTGGTTGGATACACCAATGCTGGTAAATCCACGCTATTTAATCGTTTAACAGAGTCAAATGTTTACCAAGCCGATCAATTATTTGCCACTCTGGACCCAACATTACGTAAACTTGAACTAAATAAAGCCTTACATATTGTACTGGCAGATACAGTAGGGTTTATTCGGAACTTGCCGCATGATTTGGTCGATGCTTTTCACGCAACTTTACAAGAAACCTGCGAGGCTGACTTATTACTGCATGTCGTTGATGCCAGCAGTGAATTACGCAATGATCATATTGAACAAGTCAATCAAGTACTAAAACAAATTGGTGCTGAGGATCGACCACAGTTACTTGTATTCAACAAAATAGACCAGGCACAACAGATTCCGCACATTGATATCGGCGATCAGGGACAGGTTAAACGTGTGTGGGTATCGGCATTAAAAGACCAAGGTATGAATTTATTAAACTCTGCCCTACTGCAATATTTTGCAAGTAAACATACACAAGCCACTATCCACCTGCCTCTCGAGCAAACTGAGTTACGCGCACTGCTATATGAAGAAAATGCGATTCTTAGCGAAACATTTAACCCAGAAGGATTATGGGAAATCGAGGCATCTTTAAACAATTCACTCAAAGAGCGCTTTTCAGCCTACTTGTACACTCCGACAACGGATAAATCGATTGAACATGAGGCTGATTTTTTTGCTCAGAGTGAATAGAATGTAGCAAATAGTCATTTAATTTTTTCACATCGGAGAACTGCATGCCTTGGAATAGCCCGGGTAATAAAAACGACGACCCCTGGAATCGTAACTCTAACAACCAGGGTCCACCTGATTTGGATGAGATATTCCAAAAACTCAGCCGTAAATTTGGTGGTATTTTTGGCGGCGGAGGCGGTGGTACCGGTTCTGGCCCTTCAGGTAATACCTCAACAATAGGCTTATTTGCGTTAATTGTCGCAGCCATCATTTGGGCAGGTAGTGGCATCTATACTATTACTGATGGTGAGGCCGGAGTGATCCTTCAGTTTGGTAAATACAAAGAAACTACAGGTGCTGGCCTTCACTGGCACATGCCTTACCCTATCGAAGAACTTAGAAGGGTGGACATGCAACAAGTACGTAGTTCACGCCACCAAACAACTATGTTAACCAAGGATGAAAATATTGTAGAAATCATTCTTGCTGCGCAGTTTAGAGTTAAAAGCGCACCAGATTATTTATTTAATTTACGTTTTCCTGAAGTCACCATCAAACAAGCCATGGAGAGTGCCATCCGTGAAGTAGTTGGTAAGAGTCTGGTGGACTTTGTCCTGTATGAAGGTCTGGAGGTCATTTCTTCCAATACCAAGACTTTAATGCAAGAAATATTAGATCGATATAACTCTGGCATAGAAGTCACAACACTCAACCTGGAAAAAACTCAACCACCCGCAGCAGTACAAAATGCATTTGATGATGTAATCAAATCTCGCGAGGATTTGGAACGCTATATTCAGGAAGCTGAAGCCTATGCAAATACTATTGTCCCACAAGCACGTGGTGAAGCGGCCCGTATTATTGAAGAAGCAGTGGGCTATAAAGAAGCAATCGTGGCAAAAGCTGAAGGTGAAGCTCAAAGATTCGAGGCATTGCTCGCGGAATACATTAAGGCACCCAAGATCACACGAGAACGACTATACCTTGATGCAACTCAATCAGTCTTTTCAAATTCAACCAAAGTCATGCTCGACGTTGAAGGAGGAAATAATTTAATGTATTTACCACTAGACAAATTAATGTCGGGTGAGCGCTCAACCAGTGGTGCGGTTAACTTAGGCAGTCCTACAACAACCAGTTCAACAGACAACAACTCACCAAGACGGGCCGTTCGCGGTAGA
>JANQKJ010000338.1 GCA_028281205.1 Gammaproteobacteria bacterium | reverse complement strand
GAATATGACTGGAAGAATGGGTCCTATGACAGCATTCAGTTTGGCGCGCTTATGCCATGAAACGTTATTGGAGTATGGCGAATTGGCAAAACTTTCTTGTGAGCAGAATGTAGTAACAGCTGCACTAGACCATATTGTTGAAGCAAATACCTTATTGAGTGGATTGGGTTTTGAAAGTGGCGGTTTAGCAGCCGCACATGCGATACATAATGGATTAACCGCGCTGGAACAGACTCATCAGTTCTGGCATGGAGAAAAAGTAGCCATTGGTATTCAAGCCATGATGTTCCTTGGTGATAAACCAACAGAACTTATCGATACTGCGTTTGATTTTAGTGAAGCTGTTGGGTTGCCAACAACTTTTGCAGACCTTGGTTTAAAAGATGTGACCGATACTGAATTGATGAAAGTGGCGGAAGTCGCTTGTGCAGAAGGGGAAACTATCCATAATGAACCTGTTGAAGTAACACCAAGTAAAGTAGTGGCAGCGCTTAAAATTGCTGATGCAGAAGGGCGACGACGTAAACAATTGATGAATGAACTTAAAGGTACTGTATTACCAGACACTGTAAAAGAATCATTACAAGCGGTTAGTTGAGTATATACACAGTGACTGCGTTTTATTCTATTTGTTTATAAATGTGATAAAGCCAATTGCCATATATATAAAGTAATAATTATATTTTACTCTAACATTCCTAAGCAACTTAATGAGCGCTATCTATATATAACTATATGTAATAAAAAAAATAAAAATCACTATAATTACAATAAAAAATACATTTGTATGTCATGTTAAGTGTTTATTGTCCTTCGAGTGATGGTCGCTATAGACTAAATAATAAAATTATATAAATGCCTATATATAAATGCATATATGAGGTTAACTATGAACTGTGCTCATAATCTAGTTATGAAAATATTTGCTTTGTTTGTATTTGCGCTGTCATTTTCATTATCTGCGCAAGCTGACGATAATTTATCTCTAGGAGCGGCGAAGCCTTATGCCATTATTCAGCTGGGTGATGACGCCAGCACTAGTGAAACCAATAAATTAGAGATTACTTCTAATAGTTCTGTCTTTGGTAGTACTTTAAAAGGAACTGAAAGTAATTCAAATGAAAATAAGCTATCTACCTCTAAAATAACCGGTTCTTGGGATCGCGAAACTGGAGTAAGCAATGATATTTCTTCATCATTCACTGGTAGCCAAAATACATTAACTACTCCACAGTTTACTTCAATTGCACAAGATGCTCTTGGTGTATCAGTATTTTGGGCAAGTCAGACTGGCGTAAGCTCATCAATTAATTTAAATAGCTCAAGCCTAACGCTGGACGCGGCAACCATTGCTAATGGTGCGTTAGGAGCCACTATTATAGATGTTGATGGCGACTTTATTTTAAATAGTGGTGCAAAGCTTACTTTAACCGGGGGTGCAAACGATTTCTTCGTATTCAATATATCCGCAAACGATCTATTTTCTATTCAATCTAATTCAATTATTGAATTGACAGGTGGTATAGATGCTATGGATGTTTTATTCAATGTGTTAGGTGACATTGAAGGTCCTGGTCCGGATGATGCTTTAATTGGCGGTGGTAGTATTTTTCAAGGCACCTTGTTAGCAACAGGTAGAAAAGTTGAGGTGACACAAAATCATTTCTTTACCTTTGAATCTGGTGGCATCGTAGATAGTGATGGAGGAACAAATGCTCCTTCAACGACTGAGATCCTGGCTACACAGGCTATTCTGGAAAAAGAACAAAACGATTCATCTTGGGGTGGTTTGTTCGGACAAATTGTCGCGGGAGGGACAATCAACTTCACAGAGTCTGATATTTCTTATCAACCTTTCATGGCGCCTGTACCTGTTCCTGCTGCTGTCTGGTTATTTGGTTCTGGCTTAATCGCATTGCTTGGATTAAGAAGAAAGAAAATTCTCTAAGCATTACACTTTTATTTTATTTGAAAAGCAAAAAGGCTCCATCAGGAGCCTTTCTTACTAAGCGGGTCATTTTCTTAAGTTAAATAAATCTTTTTTTGTCTAATAAAATAAATTTAGTGCAGTTAAAGAAACAATTAAAAATAATATTGTCATGATTCCACCTGCACGCATAAAATCTGCGACTCTGTAACCGCCTGGTCCCATGATTAATGCGTTTACTTGATGTGTTGGGATCAAGAAAGAATTAGATGTGGCAATTGCAACAGTTAGCGCAAATAATGCAGGATCAGTGTCGACACCAATCGCGATGTTAATTGCCAGGGGCACTAACAAAACAGTTGCACCTACATTTGAAATCTCTAAGGTAAAAAAAGTAGCAAGTACAGCTATAGCAGCTTGTATCACCCATATGGGCATCTCACCAATGATAACCAAAGTTTGTTCTGTAACCCATTTGGCAGTACCTGTCTGTTCAACAACCATACCTAATGGAATAAGAGTTGCTATTAGAAAAACTGTTTTCCATGAAATGGCTTCATAGCAATCTCAATTGTAGGTTCTTCATAGGCTAAAAATGCACCTAGCATAATAAATATAGCCGAAGAAGCTAGACGTTTTTTTATTTTGCTACGTGTGCTTTGAGGGAAGATCTTGCTTTCCATTTCAAAAAACTTCCTTTGTATAAATATGTACAAATCTTCAATTAGTGATGCATTATCAAGCTTAAGAATTAAGTTCACAAATTTTTATTTAAATCTCATGAGGCGAAAAAAATAGTTTATGTGCCTATAAACTATAAAAATCAATAGAGATAAACATTAAAAGACAATATCTGTTATTGCGAAATGAATCCAAACAAATGAAACGAATGGTCATGAAATAATCAATAGTTTTAAGTGCTTTTATTTTTATAAATTAGTTGCACGAAAAATTTCACTGAGAATTTCTTTGCTCAATTGAGTCTGTGTTTGTTGATTATAATATTGAGCTTTCAAAGTAGCATTTGATTGTATCAGCTTGCGTTATAATTAGATTTCTTAACTTGGATTATTGAAATATGAAAAAAATAATAATTTTATTATTTATCTTGTTACCAACATGTACGTTTGCAGTTACTGGCAATGAGTTAAAAGAACTTTGTAATAGTGATAATCCTGCTGAGATTCTTCAATGTGGTTACTATATAAAAGGAGCATTTCAAAGTCATCTCTTAATCCAGAAGAACGAAGATTTTAAACCTCATTTTTGTGCGCCCGAAAATGCTACAGTCGGCCAAGTCGTAGCAGTTGTTAGAGAGTATATGGATGCGACACCTGAAAAATTACCTGAATCAGCAGCTTTGCTTGTTTGGGAGTCAGCAATAAAAGCTTTTCCTTGCGATTGATCTATTAGAGCCATCAATATCCAATTTATATTTATAACTGTATATCACGTTAGCAATTAGAATTTTTAAACCAAGTTTTCATAAGCAATAATTTATTTTACTTAATAGGTTTGTATAAAGATTATTTATATAAAATGCTAATGTATTGATATTAATTAAGTTAATAAAATGTGAATTATTTCTCAAATCACGAAATGTTCATATAACTTCATACCAATTCAAATCTGCTCTTTGTGATAATGAACACACAAATAATAAATAGTAAGTTGTTCTCTATAAGAAGAAGGAGAGATGAGATGAAACTACCACCATTGTTGATATCGATGGTTGTTGTGCTGTCGTTATCAATTACACTTCCAGATATATCAGTTGCTAGTTATAAATATACTAAATATAAAAAGCCTAACGTAATCATTTTTATGGCTGACGACTTAGGGCAAGATGCTGTACCACTCTATAATCCAGATGATTCCGAACTTGTGCAACAGAGGCGCGACCTGGGAAATGAATTTCCAGAAAATGCACCAATGCCCGCACTTGAAGAGCTTGCCAAAAATGGTGTTACCTTCCGCAATGGTTGGGCGATGCCGGTATGTAGTACTACCCGGGGCGCACGTTCGACTGGTCTTTATCCTTCGACTACTGGAGTTGGCCAAGTAATTGGTCAGTTTACACCACGTAGAGGAGCGCCTGATTCAAGGTTTGATGGGGTTGAATTTCCACCTAGTATATTAAATCCAGACGATCCGCATTTGCTTCAACGCTTAGCTAAAGACCGTGGCTATATGACCTATAAGTTTGGTAAGTGGCATGAAGTTGAAATCGAATTTAATGAAGCTGATAATTTTACACGTAAGAATTTTAACCCACTTGATTTAACTGATAGTGTGGCTGCAGAAATTGCATCACAAGGATTAGATGACACGCGACGTGCTGGGTTTGATGAGTATATAGGTGTGTTAAGTGGATTTTTCGGTGGCATTAATGCTAATGGCTATGGTGGTGGTGAAATTCCTTTTGCAGATCAGCCTGGTCAGGCAAAGTTAGATGACGGAATCACAGATGCGATCCATATGGTGGATTCACGCAGTACGCGCATAACTGGTGGTGTGCCGGATGCACGTAACGCAACCTCTGAATTTGCAGATAG
>JANQKJ010000322.1 GCA_028281205.1 Gammaproteobacteria bacterium | reverse complement strand
AAATCAAGTTCGTCATCACTAAAGCCTGTTAGACTTAAATCAAAATCAAGCTCGTTAGGTGCTTCTAGTTCAACCTTAAGTAAATCATCATTCCAAGTTGAGTTAGTCGCTATTTTATTGTCTGCTATTATGTATGCTTTTCTCTGGGCATCTGTCAAATACTCTAGTTTGATTGTTGGGACTTTATCTATATGGAGCTTTTTCGCTGCTAATACGCGGCAATGACCTGCAATTATGCCATTATCATTATCTATAAGTATTGGATTAGTGAATCCAAATTCTTTTATCGATGACGCAACCTGATTTATTTGATCTTCTGAATGAATACGAGAATTGTTCACATATGGAATCAAGGCGTTTGTATCTATATGTCTTATTTGTTGAATTGGTTTTATTTTATTTTCTGTTTCTATTGAATTTTCATTAATTCTCATTACGTGACCTAAATTTTAACCTACTTTACAATATTTTCAAACTTTCTATTTTCTTACAATCTCAATTATATTTTTCATGACTACCTCATACTTACCAAAGCTGCTTTTTAAAAGCCCTTTTTCTGTAAGGTCACTTATTTGCTTATCAATATTTATTTTTATCTTGTATTTGGCAACTTTTCCGCTTAGGTCTCGCAAATCGTAAAGATATGCAATTGCAAACCTTTCAGGAAGTGATAATTTTTCACACTCTAACAATGTTGCGATTCTAAGCATTATTACCATCCTTACGAATTAGTTTTTGTTTTACCCATCTTGCGAATTTTTGTGGGTGCTGAGGGAGCATCCAGAAGATAAATATTGTTATTATGACTCCTATTATCAAAGCTATTAACATCTCCCAAAAGCTGTCTTTTTGAATGGTTATTGTGTTTGCTTGATAATTATTTTGATTGCCATTTTGGGAGCTATTAGTGCTTGATGATTTATTTTGGTTTTTATCTCTACCTGTTTGATCTCCAGATACATCATCTGCTTTATTGTCAGCACCACTAGCTTTATAAGTATTATCACCATTTTGAGCTTTTAGATTTGTATCAATCTGATAGCCGCTATTGCTGTTACTAGATGAGCCAAGCCAACCTGCAACAGTTGAAGCAGCGCCAAGAAATGCTGTGCACGAACACAAGCTTAAGCAGATTGCTACGATTGACACTCCAACGGCAATTCTACGCATTTATAAACCTGCTATATACTGGCTTCATTTTATAGATGAATTGCTCAATGTTAGTATTTATACTTGACAGTAATTCAATCGCTGCGTCTGCATGGCTAATTTTCTTATTAAAAACAAGTTGATTTATACTGCCTTCACGAAAGCCATGTGCATTTTCAAAATGAACTATTGACATATATTCTTTGCCATTAAATACAACCTTTGTATTTGTTCCTCTTTTGCCTTTTATAAACTCAATACTCATTATCACAGCTCCTTATCTTAAAACGGTGGTGAATCGTCATCATCAAAATCATCATGTGATGGTTTCCCGCCTTTTGCTTGTGCGTAGTTGTTATTGACTGGTTGAGATGATGGTCTTTGGGGTTGGTTTTGCTCGTAACTATCAACTGGTGGTTGGTTATTGCTTTGGGATTTATCACCCATAAGTTGAATGCTATTTGCTACTATTTCTGTGGTGTACTTGTCTTGACCATTTTGGTCTTGCCATTTGTTGGTACGGATGCGACCCTCAACATAGAGTTGACTACCTTTTTTTGTAATATTGCTGTACCACTTCCGCTTGCTTGCCAAATACAATAACACGGTGCCACTCTGTCACATCGACAAATTGCCCTGTTGCGTTGTCTTTGTAGCCATCATTCGTTGCAATACTGACATTAGCAACTGGTGATCCGCTTTGTGTATATCTTATTTCTGGATCTTGACCTATGCGACCTAAGATTAAGACTTTGTTTACTGTGCCTTTTGCCATTATTACATCGCCTCCAGTTCCTGTTTTTTCTTGTTTAGCAAATCATTTATCAGGCTTTTAGCAACTGTAAAGCAAGTTGTTCGTATATCATCTAATTCGTTATCAAATAGTCTTTCTCCATTAAACATTCTATCCATACGATTATTTGGGTAATCTTGAGATAAAAGAAATTCAATTTTCAGGTCTTCTAAGTAATTTATAGACGCTACTATGTTTATTGATTTGTTTGCTTCTTCTCGTGTCATTTTTCACCTCTTTGATTTATCGTCATAAAATATTTCTTAATTACCGCGTTTGGAATCTTAAGCCAATCAAGCGGTTTGATTTGTCCGTTTTGTTCCATCTTTGCTATGATTCTGGCTGCTTTCCATTGGTCTTTTGGTGATTTAATTTCAAGCATTTTCGAGATACCTATCAATTGTTTTTA
>JANQKJ010000311.1 GCA_028281205.1 Gammaproteobacteria bacterium | reverse complement strand
TACCATCAAACAACAATGACGGTGATGCATTAACCTTTACATTGACTAAACGCGCTTCAAATTGCTCAGATGTATTGCGTACAAATCTTGGCCATAACTCACTGCCAGGAATAATCGTCTTTAACTGAGACATCATCTGGCAACCATTACACACGCCTAAAGCAAGCACTTCACTGCGATTAAAAAATGCGCTGAATTGATCTTTTAACTCGTTATTAAACAAAATGCTACTGGCCCATCCATTGCCTGCACCTAGCACATCCCCAAAAGAAAACCCACCGCATGCTGCCAGTACCTGGAAATATGCGAGTTCATGCTTCTTGGTGATTAAATCACTCATGTGCACATCAATGGCTTCAAAACCGGCGCGGTCAAATGCTGCCGCCATCTCCAATTGCCCATTAACCCCTTGTTCACGTAAAATAGCAACTTTTGGTCTTAACCCTTTGATTATATATGGTTTAGCGATATCATTATTAATATCATAGTTAGCATGATTAATCAGTCCTTGATGGTCATTCATAGTAATCAAACTAGCTTCCTGCTTAGCCGACTCAGGGTTATCGCGTAGGGATTGAATCTGGATACTAGGCTGGCTCCATATAATTTCAAGTTCTTTACGAGATTTATTTAGTAACTCACTATTTTTATTTGAAATAATGATATTTTCACTGTTATTTGGCTCCCCAAGCACATGAAAATACTCGCTCAATCCACATTCATCTGCTAACAGTGTCGCCTGACCTAATTCATCTGCGCTGATCTGTAGCACGGCTCCTAGTTCTTCGGAAAATAAACATGCAAGTGGATCATCACCCAAAGTATTAACTTGTACGGTCATACCACAACGACCAGCAAAAGCCATTTCACATAAGCTGGCAAGCAAGCCACCATCACTTCGATCATGATATGAAATTACATTAATATTTTCTTTTAACTTTCTAATATAACTAAAGAAATTAGTAATAATATTTGATGAATTAAGATCCGGCGTGTGGTCGTCATGGATTTTATAAACCTGGCTTAGACATGAACCGCCAAGACGATTTTTCTTCTCGCCCAAATCGATCAATACTAAATAGCTGGTACCTTTATCCGTGCGTATTTGAGGCGTCCATGTAGAACGCACATCCGTCACAGGTGAAAAAGCAGAAACAATTAAGGAAACAGGCGCAATCACTTGCCTTTGATGGCCATTCTCATCCCACTGAGTTTGCATTGAGAGGGAATCTTTGCCTACAGGTATCGCAATTTTCAGCTCTCTACATATAGTAGAAAGTGCTTGAACAGTATCAAATAACTCACTGTCTTCATTATGATAATTTGCTGCTGCCATCCAATTGGCAGACAATCTAATATCATGCATATTCTCAACATCAGCTGCGAGTAAATTAGTGATCGCCTCACCCAATGCCATGCGTGCGGAATTGGGCCCACTGCTTACAGCAAGTGGTGTGCGTTCACCCATTGCCATGGCTTCACCCGTTAGCTCATTGAATCCACTGCTTGTAACTGCCACATCAGCCACTGGTACTTGCCACGGTCCAACCATTTGGTCACGGGCGACTAAACCGGTTATGGTTCTATCACCAATGGTGACCAGGAATTTTTTACAAGCGACAGTTGGATTTCGAAGTACGTACTCCACAGCTTGGTTGATATCGATATGGCTATAATCAGCCTGCTTGGTAGGCACTGGATTACGCGAAGTATTGCGTTCAGTTTTCGGTGGCTTGCCCAATAATACGTCCATTGGGATTTCGATTGGATTTTGACCAAATTTTGCGTCAGTGACGATGAGGTCCTGATTCTCACTTGCCTCACCTACTATTGCATAAGGGCATCGTTCGCGTTCACATATCGCCTTGAATTCATCAAGCTTACTGTCTTCAACTGCAATTACATAACGTTCTTGTGCTTCATTGCACCAGATT
>JANQKJ010000224.1 GCA_028281205.1 Gammaproteobacteria bacterium | reverse complement strand
CTATGGTAATGTAGTGGGCTCCCGCGGATCTGTAGTGCCATTTTTTAGAAAGCTCCTTGCAGAAGGAAGCTCTGAATTACCTATCACGCATCAGGATATGACTCGTTTTATGATTACTCTCGAGCAAGGAGTAAATTTCGTACTTAAAAATTTTGAACGCATGCAAGGTGGAGAAATTTTTGTTCCTAAAATCCCGTCTATGAAAATTATAGAGCTTGCTAGTGCGATGGCTCCAGAGGTTGAACACAAAATAATAGGTATTCGACCGGGTGAGAAATTGCATGAAATAATGTGTCCTGCAGATGATAGTCACTTAACATTAGAGTTTGATGATCATTATGTTATTTGTCCTACTATTCAATTTGCTCAAAAAACTGATTTTGCTAAAAATAAACTTGGTGAAATAGGCCATCCTGTTCAGCAAGGTTTTGAATATCATTCTGGCAATAATAAAGAGTGGCTTACACATGATGCTTTTTTGGAAATGATGCAGAGCAGTAGTTAATCGGATAAAGAAACCTATTGTGATCCCTTACGGTCGTCAAGATATTACCCAAGATGATATCAATGCTGTTGTTGATGTTTTAAAATCAGATTTTGTTACTCAAGGACCGGTGGTGCCAAAGTTTGAGCAGGCAGTGGCGGATTATTGTGGCTCCAATTATGCTGTTGCAATGAATAGCGCTACTTCTGTGTTGCATCTTGCGTGTTTAGCATTGGGGCTAAGTAAAGGCGATTGGTTGTGGACAACACCGATTACATTTGTTGCTTCAGCAAATTGTGGTTTATATTGTGGTGCGCGTGTAGATTTTGTTGATATTGATTCACAGACTTACAACATGTGTCCTAAAGCTTTAGAAGCTAAATTGATTAAAGCTAAAGCAGAAGGTCGTTTGCCCAAGATTGTTGTTCCTGTGCATTTTTCCGGGCAGTCATGTGATATGGCTGCAATTCATAAGCTCTCGCAACAATATAATTTTAAATTGATCGAAGATGCTTCGCATGCCATTGGAGGAAAATATTGCGGTGAAGCTATTGGTTGCAGTCGCTACAGTGACATTACGGTTTTTAGTTTTCACCCGGTAAAGATTATCACTACCGCTGAAGGTGGTATGGCAGTAACCAATGATAAAGATCTGACAGATCGTATGAGCCTTTTGAGAAGCCATGGTGTTACCCGTGATTTGTCCCGCATGACAGGTAAATCGGATGGCCCTTGGTATTATCAGCAAATTGAACTTGGCTTTAATTATCGTATAACAGAAATCCAAGCTGCTCTTGGCCTAAGTCAACTTCAAAGATTGGATGATTATGTCCGTCGTCGTCATGAACTTGCTGAAAGATATAATACTTTATTGTCTAAATTGCCGATAATAGTTCCATGGCAGTCGCCTAATAGTTATTCTGCTATGCATTTGTATGTTATTCGATTAAATCTAGATAAAATCAATACTACCCATCGAGCAGTATTTGAAACTTTACGCCAAATGGGTATAGGCGTTAACTTACATTATATTCCCATTCATACTCAGCCCTATTATCAAGCTATGGGGTTTGAGCAGGGTGATTTTCCTGAGGCAGAACGTTACTACAATGAGGCGATTAGTTTGCCAATATTTCCAACGATGACTGAGCAACAGCAAGATCAAGTGGTCAGTGCTTTAGAAAAAAGTATGTGCAAATAATGAAGCTGACGCTGGGAACAGTTCAATTTGGTTTGCCTTATGGAATTGCTGGTAATGAAAGTAAAGTTAGTAAGACAGAAGTGGAGGCGATTCTTGCTTTAGCTAATAAACATGGAATTGATACTTTAGATACTGCCGTTTTGTATGGTGAAAGCGAAGCAATTTTAGGTTCAATTGGAGTAAGAGGCTGGCAGGTTGTCACTAAGCTGCCGACTATACCTGATCATGTAGATGTATCGAAATGGATTCGGCAACAAGTAACAGAATCACTATCGAGATTGTGTATTACAGAGTTGAGTGGGTTGCTTTTACATCGACCAGAACAGCTTTTAGTAAAGGGTATTAGAAAAGAGATAGTTTCCACGTTATGTGATTTAAAAAGTAACGGCATCGTTGAGAAAATTGGCATATCAATTTATGGTCCGGAAGAATTGGATCATTTATCAAATTTCATGGATTTTGACATCGTTCAAGCTCCGTTTAGCGTTATTGACAGGCGCATGTTAAAGTCAGGTTGGTTGGAAAAGCTAAAAAATAATGATGTTGAGTTTCATGCGCGTTCGATTTTTTTGCAGGGCCTTCTTTTACAGAGTAAAGAAATGCAGGCTAATAAATTTGGCAGTTGGCAAGCATTATGGGACACATGGGATAAATGGCTTTTGGATAACAAGGTAACGCCTCTAGAAACCTGTTTGCGTTACCCTTTATCTTTTGACGAGATAGATAAAGTGGTTGTGGGCGTAGACAATGTGACACAGTTTAGCGAAATTATTTCCGCCACTAATGGAGAGGTACCAATTATACCGGATGCACTTTATACCAATGATGTTAACTTATTAAATCCGACATATTGGTGAATCAGTGATTAGGCTCGGAATTATTGGGATATCGGAAGGTAATGGTCATCCTTACTCATGGTCGGCTATTTTTAATGGCTATGATGAAAAAAATATGGAAGATTGTGGGTTTCCTGTTATACCTCAGTATCTTCGACAACAATCTTGGCCAGCAGCTCAGATAAGAGGGGCGCAGGTTACTCATGTATGGACTCAAGATCGAGCTTTGTCTGAAAAAATTGCAAAGGCTGCTTGCGTAGAAAATATAGTCGACCGTATTGAGAAAATGGTTGATACTGTAGATGCCGTATTGCTTGCTAGAGACGATGCGGAAAACCATGTTGATTTTGCAAAACCATTTCTAGAAGCGGGGTTGCCTATTTACATTGATAAGCCGGTAGCTTTATCTGTTGAAAGTTTTGAACAATTATATTCATTACAACAGTATCGTGGTCAAATTTTTACTTGTTCAGCAATGCGCTATAGCAAAGAACTGCAGATGAATGAGCAAGATTACCAAGAAATTGGCAATATCCGCGAGATACATGCAGTAACACCTAAGAGCTGGAGCCGATATTCAGTACATATAATTGAGCCGGTTTTGCAAATGGTAAAGTTGGCCAATGTAAAAAAAATAGTGTCTCAGC
>JANQKJ010000117.1 GCA_028281205.1 Gammaproteobacteria bacterium | reverse complement strand
GGTGCCATGACAAACTACTTAACACGCATGCTATCCGGGCGTGTATTTTCTACCATGCGTGAAGGCAGTAAACGCCTACTAAAACCTATGCCTCCCATGTGGGAACTTGCGCGACGCACTGAAGAACACGTTAAGGGTATGTTCGCACCAGGAACATTATTTGAAGAAATGGGCATACGCTATTTTGGTCCAGTAGATGGCCATGATGTGACTTCATTAATCAAAACGTTACGTAACATTAAACAGTTGGAAGGACCTAAATTACTTCATGTCATCACTAAAAAAGGCAAAGGTTATTCACACGCTGAACAAGACCCGGTTGCTTATCATGCAGTACCAACCTTCGACCCCGAAGTTGGAGTAGAGAAGCAAAGCACAAGCCAGAAAAAACAAACCTACACCCAAGTGTTCAGTGATTGGATATGTGATGCAGCAAAACAAGACCCTCACTTGGTTGCTATTACGCCGGCCATGCGTGAAGGCTCTGGTTTAGTTAAGTTTGAAAAAGACTTCCCGGAGCGTTATTACGATGTTGCGATTGCTGAGCAACATGCTGTGACATTAGCCGCGGGCCTTGCCTGCGCGGGACATAAACCAGTAGTGGCAATTTACTCTACATTTCTTCAGCGTGCATATGATCAACTTATACATGATGTTGCTGTACAGAATTTACCGGTATTATTCGCAATCGACCGCGCCGGTGTAGTTGGCCCTGATGGTAAAACACATACTGGCAGTTACGATATAAGTTTTCTGCGTTGCATTCCAAACATGTTAGTTATGGCACCTGCCAATGAGTATGAAACACGCTTAATGCTTCAAACTGGCTTGCAACACAATGGCCCAAGTGCTGTACGCTATCCGCGTGGCAGCGGTCCAGGCAGTAATGTACAAAACAATCTGGACACTTTAGAAATTGGAACCGCACAACAGGTACGCAAGGGTAAAGGTATCGCAATACTCTCATTTGGCAGTTTACTTGCAAGTGCTGTTGAAGTTGGTGAGATGCTTGATGCCAGCATTGTTAATATGCGCTTTATTAAACCCATTGATGAAACAATAGTTACAGCGGTAGCCAGTAATCATGAGTTAATTGTCACACTAGAAGATAATGTTGTGATGGGTGGTGCCGGTAGCGCTGTCAGTGAAGTACTAGCAAAACATCAAATCCTCATCAAAACACTCCACTTAGGTTTACCCGATAACTATCAAGAGCATGGCTCGCGTGAAGAATTACTTGAGGATGCTGGCCTAGACAAGACCTCAATATTAGAAAAGATAACTGAAATATATCCGCTTAGGGATTGCGAACACAAAAGTGCTCACGTAGTATCAGGCTAGAACGGTTATAAAACCATAAGATATATGCATATGAATCAAGAGGTTATATAAATGAGCGCGAGTGCTGAAAAGGTTGTCACTAACATCCCAGATACACAAAACAAAGCTGACACGCGCAAAATTCCTATCGATAAAGTAGGCATTAAAGGCATTAAGCATCCTGTACGCGTACTTGATCGTACTGGAGGCGAACAAAATACAATTGCCGAATTCAACATGTATGTTAACTTGCCACATAATTTTAAAGGCACACACATGTCCCGCTTTGTTGAAATCTTGAACGAATACGAACGCGAAATATCGGTTAAGTCATTTAATGATATGTTGGAAAAGATGGCGGAAAGACTTGAAGCGGAATCAGGTCATATAGAAATGACCTTCCCCTATTTTGTTAAGAAAGTAGCGCCTGTGAGTGGGGTTGAAAGCTTATTAGACTACCAAGTGTGTTTCCGCGGGGAGATTAATAATGCCCAGGCACGTACTGATGTGGTTGTATTAGTCCCTGTAACTAGCCTATGCCCATGTTCAAAAAGCATATCCGATTATGGCGCGCATAATCAAAGATCTCACATCACAATCTCAGTGCGCATAAAAGATTTTGTTTGGGTAGAAGAATTAATTGAAATGGTTGAACAACAAGCTTCTTGCGAGTTGTATGGCTTACTCAAACGACCCGATGAAAAATATGTCACTGAACGTGCCTATGACAATCCAAAATTTGTTGAAGACTTAGTGCGTGACATTGCCACCCAGTTAAATAATGATGACCGTGTCGTTGCTTATACAGTGGAATCAGAGAATTTTGAATCAATACATAACCACTCGGCTTACGCATACATTGAAAAAGACAAAACAGCTTATTAATATAAAGTAGCTGTTCGCCGCATCTTCATATCACTAACGCTACTTCATTACGGGCTTATCCAGTGGTTCTAAATACTTGATAAGCACTTAAAATCTGATTCAAAATTAGACGCGCATCTTGCTCAGATACAACTGATGTATCCGCGCTCTCAGGAAAATGTACCGTAATCAGTGTTTGTGCATTTTGTGGTAGCAAATGCACTTGGTAGCGTGTACTTTGTAATGTCATGCCCTCTGGTAGTTCCAAATTACTTGCATCAATTAAATAGATGCCTTGATTGCGACTCTTTTGAAAAATTGACATGCCTGATCGATCAATAGCGATACCAGTGCGACGCCATACACGGCTGAACTGATCTCCCACAAATAACACTGGGATGCCATCTATATCCTGCAAATCGATATAAAGTCGTGAGCCTTCAGTGTTAGCAACTTCAAATAGAGCTTCTTCACGTGACTTACCCAAATGTTCCATCAAATTCACCATGACTTCGGTTTCTTCCTCAGGATCACTATTCACAGTCACCCAAACACCACCTTGTTCAGTAATTGCCTGTAATTCAGATTTACGCTGACTAACAAATATATTTGTTACTGCATTAGGTTCTCGTTCCACACGTACTCGGTATTTATTGCGCGTAGCCGTCACTTCACGCCCACCACTAATACCACTCCGACTTGAGTCAATCTCTTCTATCCAGTCTGTTTCCATAATCCCGGTGGAAGGAATGTCTTTGTCTAAAATAACACCTTGATTAGCCCAAAAAGAGCGCAATAATGGCCATACATTGACAGGGTCTACCTCAGCTTCGAGCCAACGCAAATCACCTTCGCGACGTATTGATACATCCACAAATTCCGGGACGACACTAGCATCAAGTGCTCTGCCATAGGTTTCAACAGCGCTTACTCGATCAGTGGCCGTCTGAGGGATAGTTAGGCTCTCGTCCCATTCCGGAGTAACAAGTTCTGGAGGCGCTTCTAAACCACCGATACTGCCAGCTTCTCCGTAACTGGTTCCTGCAAAACGATTAACAAATGCACACGACTGTATAAGAGATAAAATGCTTAATAGTAGACAGAAATTTATAACTTTAGTATTCATTTAGGCTTTTTAATTATTTTAAAGGCTTCCTGCTTTTTTCAATGCATTACGCACTTCATCATGATATTGAGAATCGAGAGGCGTTAACGGCAGCCTCAAGCCTGCAGGAATTAAGCCCATTTCATGTAAAGACCATTTAGTTGGAATAGGGTTCGACTCTATGAACAATACACAATGTAAGTCTTCAATTTTTGCATTCAGCTGTTGTGCTTTTTCACGATCGCCAGCTAATGCTGCTTGACACATTTCATGCATCAGACGCGGAGCAACATTTGCAGTCACTGAAATAACACCTTGTCCACCAGCTAAAATGGACTCCATTGCCTGATTATCTTCACCGCTCACAATCATAAAATCTGGTCCGCTGAGTTCTCGAATCTTTGGTGCTCGTGACATATCTCCTGAAGCTTCTTTTATGCCAACAATGTTTTTAATTTTAGATAAGCGACCAATTGTTTCTGGCATCATATCGCAAGCTGTGCGACCGGGAACATTATATAAAATTTGCGGTATATCAACTTCTTCAGCAATTTTCTTGTAGTGTTGATACAAACCCTCTTGAGTAGGTTTGTTGTAGTATGGAGTTACTAACAAGCAGGCATCTACACCGGCATCAGCAGCACAACGCGTTAAGGAGATCGCTTCCCAAGTAGAATTGGCACCCGTACCCCCAACAACCGGGACTCGTCCTTTGACCCGCTCTACAACGCGCCTGATAACTTCACAATGCTCTTCGTGATCTAATGTCGCCGACTCTCCTGTAGTTCCTGCGGGGATGATTACATCCGTCTGGTTCTCCAAATGAAAATCAACCAATTTATCAAGTGATTCATAATCAACAGAATCATCCTCATTCATTGGCGTGACTATGGCAACCATGCTGCCTGTAAACATTCATCTCTCCATGGAGTTTCAAATAGCTGGGAATAGTAATCGGCCCATTACACCTTTACAAGCATGCATATAGAGCTTGGATTGTGTAACCATTGCTTAGGCTATGTTTTTAGCGACTATAATAGATCCTAGCAATGAATATTACTCTGCTACTGACTCTGGTTCCGCCATCTTGGGCCAGGCATTAATAATAGCATTGACTAGTGTTGCAAGCGGAATAGCAAAAAATACACCCCAGATACCCCAAATGCCGCCAAAAAATAATACTGATACAATGATTGCAACGGGATGTAGGTTAACTACTTCAGAAAACAGTAACGGAACTAGAATGTTACCGTCTAAAAACTGAATAATGCCATATGCAAGTAATACATAAGCAAATTCACTGCTGATGCCCCACTGCACATAAGCAATAAACATTACTGGTAAAGTTACGACCGCAGCACCAGCGTAGGGAATAATAACTGACAGGCCAACTAACACAGCTAACAACATAGCGTAATTCAATCCAAGAAAAGTAAATGTTATGTAAGTAGCGGACATGACAATAAAGATCTCGATGAATTTTCCACGTACATAACTGGCAATTTTTTGATTAACTTCAAACCAGACTTCATTCGTCAAATCACGCTCACCAGGCAAAAAATCCTCAATCCACTTTAAAATCATGTTTTTGTCTTTCAACAAGAAAAACACAAGCAGAGGCATTAAAATCAAATACACAAGAATTGTAATCAACCCTATGACTGAGGCTAATGGCTTGGAAATAAGTGCCTGACCTAAACCCAATAACTCACCCCGAATAAATACCATCATTTCATCCACTTGATTTTCTCTAATCAAGTTTGGAAATCTCTCCGGCAATTGCATGAGCAACTGATGACCCTGGCTCACCATACTCGGTAGATCTTTAAAGAATTCAGTTAACTGTTTAGATAACACTGGAATAAATACAAACAGCAATAGCAGCAACACGGCTATGAAGATACAAAACACGATTAGTAGCGCGACGATGCGTGGCGTTCTGCTTCTTTGTAATAATGCTACTGCACCTTCCAATAAATACGCTATTACAATACTTGCAAGTAACGGTGCAAGAATATCTCCAGCAAAAATAACAACTGCAAAACCGCTCAACAAGAAAAGTACTAAAGTAATAACTTGTGGATCAGAAAAATTGCGCGTGTACCAGGTACGTAAATACTCAAACATGTAATAACAATTTAACTAAATGGCTAGCAAATATTTTATTGGCTGGTGTCGGATATATTATTGGAGGCATCACTACAATATGCACGCGCATAATCCAGTAACTGCTCCATAGCTCGCAATCTGAATTTTTGTCGCTGACGCACAAAAGAGAATGAGCGCTGCATGGGCGGATCAAGTTGCACAGCTACTAGGGTGCCTAATTTTAATTCTTTTTCCAAGGTTGCAACTGAAACAATCGAAATACCCATCCCTGCTTCTACTGCACCTTTGATTGATTCAGGACTACCTAGTTCGAGTGAAACATTTAAATTATTGCGGTCTAGCCCTAGCTCAACCATATGATCCATAATCACTTCTCGCGTACCCGACCCCTCTTCACGACAAATGAAGGGATAGTTCATTACCTCTTCAAGGGATATAGAATCACGTGCTGCAATTTCATGCTCTGGTGGTACAACGACAACTAATTGATCAACTCGGCACACTTCAACCAGTAGATTTTTATTGGCTACTGGTCCTTCAACAACGCCAAGGTCTATCATGCTATTTTCCACCATTGAGACAATACCTTCTGTGTTAGATACCTTTAACCTCAAATTAATGTCAGGAAATTCTAGAGTAAAACCGCGTAGTAAGGCTGGCAACATATACTCTGCAATTGTAGTACTGGCACCCAATGTAAGGGCACCACTTACGTCGCCGGTCAATTCTTTGACCGTATTTTCCATTTCAGCGTAGAGAGAAAATATTTCTTCGGCGTACTCATAGGCTTTTCGCCCCGCTTCGGTAAGTGCAACACGATTATGGGTGCGATCAAATAACCGTGTATCAAAATGATCTTCTAACTGCCTGACTTGAAAGGTCACAGCTGGCTGAGTCATATGTAAGGTTTCAGCAGCCTTAGTAAAGCTTAATAACCTCGCAACTGTGTAAAAGACCTGAAGCCGACGGTCAGCCATAGAAAATACCCTTATTTGACCATTGAATGGCTTGACAGTATATCACTGTCTTTCGGACACAGGATGCTTGAAATTCATACATTCAATAAGCAATCTAGCTGTTCTCTTATCGCCAATATAGACAGCTCTGTCATGACTTAGCCATTTTATAGACACTCAACTCATTGGGATTAATTAAGCTTCTGGTACAATTTTAGCTATTGGGCAATGGGAGCATTTATTATGTCGAAACAAGCAATAGTTACTGGTTTAGCCATCGTATTCATTTGTTTTGCTGCGAGCGTAAGCGCTGAAGCATATAAATGGAAAGATCCAAACGGTAATGTTATCTATAGCCAAACACCTCCCCCCTTAGGCACCCCATACGAATTAGTGGATGATGCCAGTATTGCTGCGACTAGTTTTGGCGTGGCTAGCACCAGCACTAAAGACATACAAAAGACACTAGACACATCGCAAAAAGCTCGTGCAGAGAAAAAGGAGCAAGAGCGATTAGTCGCTGAAAGCGAACAAATTAAAAAAGATAATTGCGCTCAAGCTAAAACTAACCTCACAGCACTTACCAGTCGCGGACAAGTAACTATAAAAGAAGGCGATTTATATCGTAAGATTACTGAAGAGGAACGCCAAGAACGTATTCAACAAGCGAACAACAGTATCGAAGAATTTTGTAATTAAGTCTAACTATAGATAGATCCAATTAACCGCTTTTCATCAAGCTAAATAATAATCCTATAAAGTGCTTATTTAGACATAAGCGCTTGCTTAGCTTTTCAATCTGTTATTTACTTGGCGCGCATTCTGCCAACTATTACATATATAAACTCAATCCAATGCGCGTCTCAAATTTCCCTTTGTCCACTCTTAAAGAAACTCCTGCTGATGCGGAGATCATTAGCCACCAGCTCATGCTTAGAGCTGGGTTAATCCGCAAGCTTGCCTCTGGTCTTTATAGCTGGCTGCCATTGGGCTTGCGTACTTTGCGAAAAGTGGAAGATATCATCCGTGATGAGATGAACAAAGCGGGCGCTCTAGAATTGCTCATGCCCTCGGTACAACCTGCCGAGCTGTGGCAAGAATCTAAACGCTGGGATCAGAATGGTCCGGAATTACTTCGCCTACACGATCGTCATCAGCGAGAGTTTTGCTATGGTCCCACACACGAAGAAGTCATCACCGATATTGCACGTCGCGAAATTCGGTCTTACAAACAACTACCTCTGAATTATTACCAAATACAAACCAAGTTTCGTGATGAAATTCGCCCACGTTTTGGTGTTATGCGTGCACGTGAATTTATTATGAAAGATGCTTATTCATTTCATACTTCGCAAGACTGCCTAGAAAACACTTACCAAATTATGCATCAGGCTTACTGCAATATTTTTACTCGCCTGGGTTTAGAGTTTCGTCCTGTAGAAGCTGATTCTGGTTCTATTGGTGGCAGTAGCTCACATGAATTCCATGTTTTAGCTAAATCCGGTGAAGATGCGATTGCTTTTTCGGATAGCAGTGATTATGCCGCCAATGTCGAACTTGCACCAATTGCTTTTCAAGCTAGTAAAAAAACGGCACAAAAGCTTACCTGCGAAAAAGTTTCCACTCCCACCCAGAAAACTATCGAAGAAGTTAGCCAAGCATTGAGTTTGCCTAGTTCACAATGTATCAAAGTGCTAATTGTTAAAGCAGATGATGGCGGAGTGATTGCGTTAGCATTAAGAGGTGACCATGAGCTGAACACCGTCAAGACAGAAAAAATTGAAGGTATATTCAAGCCATTAACATTTGCAACAGATGATGAAATTAAAGCGGCTTCTATAACACCTGGTTTTATTGGACCAATTGGATTGGATTGTCGCGTCATCGCCGACCACGCTGTGGTGAATTTAGAAAACTTTGTATGTGGCGCTAATGAACAGGGTTTTCATTTAAAGAACGCCAATTGGCCTGATACTTTTAGTATTGAACATGCCGATATTAGAAATATCCAACAAGGCGACCCAAGCCCGGATGGTCATGGTTCAATCAAAATTAAGCGTGGCATTGAAGTTGGACATATATTTCAACTAGGGGATAAATATAGTCGTGAATTAAACGCTTCTGTACTGGACGAAAATGGCAAAGAAAAAATCATGACTATGGGGTGTTACGGTATCGGCGTTTCTCGAGTTGTAGCCGCAACCATAGAACAAAATTATGATGAACAAGGCATTATTTGGCCCTTGCCAATCTCGCCTTTTCAACTCTCATTAATACCTATCAACATGACCAAATCAGAGGCAGTAGCCACATACTGTGAGAACCTTTACCGACAATTAAGCAATAAGGGTATTGAAATCTTATTTGATGACAGAAACTTACGTCCCGGGATGATGTTTGCTGACCACGAGCTTATTGGTATCCCACATCGTATAGTCGTCAGCGAAAAAGGATTAAATGCTGGTAATTTAGAATATCGAGCACGCTCAAGTGATAGCAATCAGTCCATCCCTATTGATCAAGTAGAAAGCTTTTTAATCAACGCAATAACCGTTTAGAAACTAAGCAATTTCATTTAATCTTCGCGCTGTAAGTTCAGCTATTTTTTTACTACAACTGAATTGAATAAATTCATCATTCACTAATTTACTAATATACAAGACATTTTATGTTGGCATTCCTTGCCTTTTACGCATAAACTGCCATGCAAGACATCTGTTGTTCTTTTCAGTAGGTGTTTAATAAAACGTATGTAGTAACAACTACATACTATAATAATTAGCAATTTTAAGTAAACACTTAAACTTCCTTTTTTAACAGGAGTAAAAAAATATGAAGACGAGAGTAATGGTACTGGCGAGCGCGCTATTGTCGATGGTAGGCATGAGTAGTGTCGTCAGCGCAGAAGAGACCATGTACGTTCCGATTCCAAGTTATCGTGTGGGCCCTTATGCTGCGGGTGGAACAGGGTACTTTGGTGGGATTCTGGACTACTACAACCTATTAAATTCACGTGGCGGGTTAAATGGCGTGAAGTTAATCTGGTCGGAGTGTGAGACAGAATACTCAGTAGAGCGTGGTGTGGAGTGCTACAAGCGACTGAAAGATCGTGAAGGTGGCGCAGTATTCTTTGATCCCCTATCAGTAGGTATATCTACCGCATTGATTGAAACTGGTCGTGCCGACAAGATGCCAATCATTGCCGTGAACCACGGTAAGACCGCCGGTCAGCGTGGTGACATTTTCCCTTACTACTTTATGCCTGGCATCAACACCTATGATGAGCACTCAATCATGGTGCACTACATTGGTGGTTTAGAGGGTGGCATGGGCAATCTGAAGGGCAAGAAGATTGCGATGTTATTCCACGGATCTCCGTATGGTCGTGAAGCGATTGATTTCATGGACAGCATGTGTGAGAAGCATGGTTGCTCACATGAAGCGATCGAAGTACCTCACCCAGGTAACGAGCAGCAGTCTCAGTGGTTGAAGATTCGTAAGTCCAAGCCTGACTATGTATTACTACGTGGTTGGGGGGTCATGAATCCGGTAGCGATGCAGACCGCGAAGCGTATGGGGTATCCAGTAAGCCGTTTGATCGGCAACATTTGGTCTAACTCAGACGAAGACGTGATTCCAGCCGGTAGTGCAGCAGATGGCTATCAAGCGATTACTACCCACCCAGCGGGCACGGACTTCAAAGTGGTTCAGGACATCATTTCTGACGTATATGGCTCAGGCAATGGCGACCTTCAGGACAAGAGCCGTTTAGGTTCAGTGTACTGGAACTTAGGCGTATTGGCGGGTGTGGTGCATACAGAAGCACTACGCATTGCACAAGAGCGTTTTGGTAACCGTCCATTGACTAGTGCAGAAGCACGTTGGGGCTTTGAGAACTTGGTATTGACTGCCGCACGCATTGAAGAGTTGGGTGCGACTGGTTTAGTGCCTGAGTTGAATCTGAACTGCATGGATCATGTAGGTGGTCACCTAGCGAAGTTCCAGCAATGGGATGCGAGTGCACGTCAGTGGAACATTGTGTCTGACTGGATTGAAGGTGACGTGGCATTATCACAGGCGATTATTGATGCGGGTGCTGAGAAGTATGCGGCCGACAATAACATTGAGCGTCGTCCATGTGATGCCAACAACAACGATGATGATTTTGACCTCTAAAAGATAAATCA
>JANQKJ010000059.1 GCA_028281205.1 Gammaproteobacteria bacterium | reverse complement strand
TCGTCGCTTAGCGATGAAATATCATCCCGACCGTAACGAAAATAATGCGGATGCGGAAGGTAAATTTAAAGAAGCAAAAGAAGCTTATGATATTTTGTCTGATAGCCAAAAGCGCCAGATTTATGATCAGTACGGGCATGCCGGTATCGAGCAACAAGGCGGTTTCTCTTCCCAAGGCGGTGCTGACTTCGGTGATATTTTTGGTGATATTTTTGGCGATATTTTTGGCGGTAGCCGTGGTGGGCAAAACCGTGCTTATCGAGGCGCAGATCTTCAATACAATTTAGAGCTATCACTGGAAGAAGCTGTTTTTGGTACAGAATCGAAAATTGATATATCAACCAAACAAACCTGTGAAGTATGTTCAGGTACAGGTGCTGAACCAGGAACTACACTTGAAACCTGTCCGACATGTGGCGGTGTCGGTCAAGTGCGCATGCAGCAAGGCTTTTTCTCCATTCAGCAACCGTGCCCGACATGTCGAGGCAAAGGAAAAATAATCACTCATCCATGCAAAGCATGTAATGGTGCTGGAACCGTTGATAAACTTCGAACCTTATCTGTGAAAGTTCCAGCCGGTGTGGATACCGGTGATAGAATTCGTTTGGCAAATGAAGGCGAAGCGGGAGAAAATGGTGGCCCTCCTGGTGACTTATATGTGCAGGTACATGTAAAAGAGCATCCAATATTCGAACGTGATGGTGAGCATTTGCATTGTGAAATTCCTATTAGCTTCGTTGATGCTGCGCTTGGCGGTGAGGTTGAAATTCCAACACTGGATGGACGAATTAATCTAAAAATACCTGCTGAAACACAAACGGGTAAGCAGTTCCGTTTAAAAGGTAAAGGAGTGAAGCCTGTTCGTGGTGGTGCTCAGGGTGATATGTTTGTGCATGTGTTAGCTGAAACACCTGTTAACCTGACTAAACAACAAAAAGAACTTCTGCAGCAGTTGAATGCATCACTTAAATCAGGTGGTAAAAAACATAGCCCTAAATCAGAAGGCTGGCTTGATGGAGTAAAAAGTTTCTTTGATGATCTTAAATTTTGGGCCGACTAAGAGAATGTTATGACAACTAAGATTGTTATCAATGGTTCTAATGGCCGCATGGGGCGGGCGCTTGTGCACGCCTGTGTTGAGAGCTCTCAAGCAACACTTGTTGCTGCTTTAGTGCGTGTAGGCTCAGAATTTGAAGGTGCAGATGCTGGTTCTGTTGCGGGAATTGCACCGGCAAGTGTTGCTATGATAAGTGATAACAACCAGTTGCCTGAGGATGTGCAGGTATGGATAGACTTTACATTGCCTGCAGGTTTGATGAATGCACTGCAATATTGTGTGAAGAAAAATATTCCAATGGTGATTGGGACCACAGGATTGGATGACGAACAAAAACAAGCTATTCATGATGCCGGAAAAACAATACCTATCGTATTCGCGCCTAATATGAGTGTGGGTGTCAATTTATGTTTAAGTATTTTGCAAACCGCTGCAAAAACATTGGGTGAAGATTACGATATTGAAATTGTCGAAGCGCATCATAAAAACAAAGTAGATGCGCCATCTGGAACGGCATTGCGGATGGGTGAGGTCATTGCTGATGCGTTAGATGTTGATCTAGATGAAAAAGCTGAATATTCAAGACATGGCAATATAGGTGTACGTAAACCAGGAACGATTGGCTTTCAGACAATCCGTGCGGGAGATATTGTTGGTGAACATACCGTCACTTTTGCAGGTATTGGCGAACGCGTAGAGATTGTTCATAGAGCGACCAGTCGATTAACTTTTGCACGTGGTGCGGTAAGGGCGGCTACCTGGTTAGTAGGTAAAGATAACGGCATTTATGATATGCAAGATGTGTTAGGTTTATCAAAAAAATAATCAGCCTCAAAATAGATAGTTAAATTCACTCGCTCAACCCTATCGACATAAGGCGACATGCAGTACAATCTGCTCCGAGGTGACAGCCTCAAAAAGCCAAAATACAAATTTCTTAACGGGGCCTCATTATGATGCCCCGTTTTTTACGTGCACGTTCAGGAGGAAGCGTTTGAGTACACCCGCTTATTTAGTACTTGAAGACGGAACCATCTTCCAAGGTATTGCTATTGGTGCCGCGGGCATCACTGAAGGTGAAGTTGTTTTTAATACTTCATTGACGGGCTATCAAGAAATCCTCACTGACCCCTCCTACAGTAAACAAATCGTCACGCTCACTTATCCTCACATTGGTAATGTAGGTGCTAATCAAGAGGACTGGGAATCCAAACAACTATATTGCGCTGGTCTGGTGATACGAGATTTGCCTGTTGCCACTTCTAACTGGCGTTGTGAACAATCACTACAAGATTATTTATTGGCGCATAATATAGTTGCGATTGCCAATATTGATACACGCAGTTTAACGCGCAGGCTAAGAGAAAAAGGTGCGCTTAATGGCGTGATTGCTACAGGTGAAGTGAACACCAATGAGTTAGTAACCCAGGCAAAACAGTTTGCAGGTTTAAAAGGAATGGATCTGGCCAAGCAAGTCAGCACTGATAAAGCCTATGCATGGCGTGAAGGTACTTGGTCAATTAAACAAGGTTATAATCAATCCATTGCACAACAAAAACCATATAAAGTGATCGCACTTGATTATGGTGTTAAGCATAATATTTTAAGAATACTTACAGACCTAGGCTGCGAGTTACAAGTCCTGCCAGCACAAACATCTTTTGCACAATTATCTGAGTTGAATCCGGAAGGAGTATTTTTATCAAATGGCCCCGGTGATCCTGAGCCGTGTGATTATGCAATTGCTATGATCAAAGAAGTTATTGCTGCCAAGCTTCCTACTTTTGGTATTTGCTTAGGGCATCAGCTGTTTGGCTTAGCCTGTGGTGCGAATACTGTAAAAATGAAATTTGGCCATCATGGTGCCAATCATCCTGTGAAAGATTTACACACCGGTCGTGTGATGATTAGTAGTCAAAATCATGGTTTTGCAGTAGATGAACAGTCTTTACCTGATGTACTGATTCCTACTCATCGTTCTTTGTTCGATGGTAGTTTGCAAGGTATCCGCCATCGCGATGTGCCGGCCTATAGTTTTCAAGGACATCCTGAAGCCAGTCCAGGACCGCACGACGTGCGTGAGTTATTCCAACCTTTTATTGACGCAATGCGCGCCAGACGTGAAGCATAATTACTATGGCAAAACGTACAGACATTAAATCCATACTTTTGATTGGTGCTGGCCCAATTATTATTGGCCAGGCGTGTGAGTTTGATTACTCAGGTGTGCAAGCATGTAAAGCACTGCGTGAAGAAGGGTATAAAGTTATTTTGGTGAACTCTAATCCGGCCACCATCATGACAGACCCGGATACAGCCGATGTAATTTATATCGAACCCATTACCTGGCAAACCGTGGCAAAAATTATCGAGCGTGAAAAGCCCGATGCATTATTGCCAACTATGGGTGGCCAGACGGCATTGAATTGCGCCCTAGATTTGGATCGGGAAGGAGTGCTTGAAAAACATAATGTGGAAATGATTGGCGCCTCTAAACAAGCAATTGATATGGCGGAAGATCGCGAGAAGTTTAAAGTGGCAATGGACGAAATTGGCCTTGAATCTGCTCGTTCAGCTGTAGCGCATAGTATGGAAGAAGCGTTACAGATTCAGCCTCAAGTGGGCTTCCCAACTATTATTCGTCCTTCTTTTACATTAGGCGGTAGTGGTGGTGGTATTGCTTATAACATGGAAGAGTTTGAAACTATTGTTGCGCGCGGTTTAGATTTGTCGCCAACGACAGAAGTGTTACTGGAAGAGTCACTTTTGGGTTGGAAAGAATATGAGATGGAAGTCGTGCGAGATCATGCAAATAATTGCATTATTATTTGTTCAATTGAAAACTTAGATCCTATGGGTGTCCACACGGGCGACTCAATTACTGTGGCACCGGCACAAACTCTGACGGATAAGGAATATCAAATTATGCGTAATGCCTCGATAGAAGTATTGCGTAAAATCGGTGTCGATACGGGTGGTTCAAATGTACAGTTTTCGGTAAACCCTAAGGACGGACGCCTGGTTGTAATAGAAATGAATCCAAGGGTGTCACGTTCTTCTGCATTAGCTTCTAAAGCCACGGGTTTCCCAATTGCCAAAGTCGCAGCAAAGCTGGCTGTAGGTTATACCTTGGATGAATTGGATAATGAAATTACTGGTGGTGCCACGCCAGCTTCATTTGAACCGACCATCGATTATGTAGTAACAAAAATCCCTCGTTTTGCATTTGAGAAATTCCCCCAAGCGCCAGCAGTGCTTAGCACGCAAATGAAATCAGTCGGGGAAGTGATGGCCATCGGACGTACATTTCAAGAGTCATTTCAAAAAGCATTGCGTGGTTTAGAAACAGGTATGGATGGGCTTAACCCAGTAGTAGATAAGTCCAATCCAGACTGGCAGCATGATTTGGATGAACGTATTAGTGAAACCGGGCCCAGTCGTATCTGGTATATCGCTGAAGGTATGCGACATGGATACGATGTTGAAAAGTTATTTGAAATGACAGCAGTAGATCCGTGGTTCCTTATGCAAATAAATGATTTGATTGACTCGGAACAACGTATTCAAGAGAAAACACTTAAACAAATTTCTGCCCAAGAGTTATTTGCGCTTAAACAAAAGGGTTTTTCAGATCGACGTATTGCTCAGCTTATTGATGGTGAAACTGAATCCAGTGTACGTGATTATCGATGGCAAAATTCAGTGCGCCCGGTATATAAGCGAGTCGATACATGTGCGGCCGAATTCGCGACAAGCACTGCTTATATGTACTCCAGTTATGAACATGAGTGTGAAGCGGAAGTTTCTGATAAGAAAAAAATTATGGTGTTGGGTGGTGGTCCAAACCGCATTGGTCAAGGAATAGAATTTGATTATTGCTGTGTACATGCCGCATTAGCCATGCGTGATGATGGCTACGAAACAATTATGGTGAACTGTAATCCGGAAACTGTTTCAACAGATTACGATACATCAGATCGCTTGTACTTTGATCCGCTGACTTTAGAAGATGTGTTGGAGATTTGCCATATAGAAAAACCTGCAGGAGTCATTGTACAGTTTGGTGGTCAGACACCACTAAAACTTGCGCGTGATTTAGAAGCGGCGGGCGTGCCTATAATTGGCACAACACCTGATTCAATAGATTTAGCTGAAGATCGTGAAAGATTCCAAGCATTAGTGAATGAATTAGAGTTATTACAACCGCCCAATGCAACTGCGCGTAGTGCCGAAGAGGCTGTCCCGTTAGCAAATGAAATTGGTTATCCACTAGTAGTGAGGCCTTCCTATGTGTTAGGTGGTCGTGCAATGGAAATTGTGTACAACGACGATGATCTTATGCAATACATGAGTACCGCTGTGTCTGTATCTAATGATTCGCCGGTGTTGCTAGATCGATTCCTGTCCGATGCTATTGAGATTGATGTGGATGCAATCTGCGATGGCAAGGAAGTATTTGTTGCAGGTGTGATGGAGCATATTGAACAAGCAGGAATTCACTCCGGTGATTCTGCATGTTCATTACCGCCACATACTTTGTCAGCAGATATGCAAGTGCGATTAAAAGAGATGACACAAAAACTTGCATTTGGCTTAAATGTTGTGGGCTTAATGAATATTCAGTTTGCTGTCAAAGGCGAGGATATTTACTTGCTGGAAGTGAACCCAAGAGCCTCACGGACTATACCATTTGTGTCTAAGTCTATTGGTTTACCATTGGCAAAGATTGCTGCACGCTGTATGGTGGGCATGACTCTGCAACAACAAAACATTAAAACTGAAATCACACCAGATCACTATTCGGTGAAAGAAGCGGTATTTCCCTTCATGAAGTTTGTCGGTGTGGATCCAATTCTTGGTCCAGAAATGAAGTCTACCGGTGAAGTTATGGGAGTGGGTAAGACTTTTGGTGAGGCTTTTGCTAAGTCGCAAGTAGCTGCGGGTGTAGATTTACCTTTAAGTGGTCGTGTATTCATAAGTGTGCGTGATACAGATAAAGCCGAAACTGCCAAAGTTGCGAAGCAATTAATCCGCCTGGGGTTTGAAATTATTGCTACCGACGGTACAGCTAACTATTTAGAAGTAAACGACATAGCATGCTTATATGTGAATAAGGTAAGGCAAGGTCGCCCCCATGTGGTCGATATGATTATTGACGAGAAGATTGATTTAATTGTAAATACAACAGAAGGCAAGCAGGCGATTGCAGACTCGTTTACAATTAGGCGTAAAGCTTTACAAAAGAAAGTTTGTTACACCACGACTATAACGGGTGCGTGGGCGTTAATACATGCGATTGAACAAGGCGCATCCAGTGATGTTTATCCATTACAAGATTTACATGCGCAATTAGCTAATTAATAACAACATATTATGAATAAAGTTCCTTTAACCGCACGTGGCGCACAGAAACTTCGCGACGAATTACAGCAGTTGAAAACTGTTGATCGGCCGCGGGTGATTGATGCCATTGCGACAGCACGTGAACATGGCGATTTAAAAGAAAATGCTGAATACCATGCTGCGCGTGAACAACAAAGTTTTATTGAAGGACGTATTCAGGATATTGAAGGCAAGCTTTCCAATGCTGAGATTATAGATGTAACTAAACTTGATACCGGCGGGCGCATTGTTTTTGGCGCTACAGTTGAGCTTGCTGACGAAGAAACCGGCGATGAAGTAACTTATCAAATTGTTGGGGAGGATGAAGCTGATATTAAACAAGGTTTAATATCAATAAGCTCGCCTATTGCACGTGCTTTGATTGGCAAGAATGAAGGAGATATTGCCACGGTGGTAGCACCGGGTGGTGAAAAAGAATATGAAATTCTTGCTGTGCGTTACGTGTAGTCCATACTGTTAATTATATGCACTAATTTGTGGCAAGAAGTAAAAGCAGTTCGCGTTGGTTAAATCGACAAAGCAAAGACCCGTATGTTGCGCGTGCAAAATCTGAAGGTTACCGCTCCCGTGCTGTTTATAAGTTGCAAGAAATTGATAGCAAATACCAAATTTTCCAGCCACATCAATTCATAGTCGACCTGGGTGCCGCGCCGGGCGCCTGGTCGCAATATATAGTTAAAAATGTTCCGGGTTCAGCCGGTAAAGTAATTGCGCTAGATATTCTGGAAATGGATCCTATCGAAGGTGTGTGTGTTATACAGGGCGATTTTACTGAAAATGAAGTATTAGATAAGTTGGTAGAATCGCTTAATAATCATTCAGTTGACCTTGTATTATCTGACATTGCCCCCAATATATCTGGTAACAAGGCCGTCGATCAGCCTAAATCCATGTATTTAGCTGAGCTCGCGCTAGACTTTGCCAGACAACACCTTACAAAGGGTGGTGGATTTGCTGTAAAACTGTTCCAGGGTGAAGGATATGTACAATATATCCAGGAGCTAAGGTCTAGTTTTAAGCGGGTTTCAACTTTTAAACCGCAGGCATCGCGCAAGGAAAGTCGAGAGATGTATGCGGTCGCAACTGAATTTGGGTTATAGTAGGGTTAGATTCACAAGGATGCAGTGTGCTCATATGAGGTGTTAGATGAATGATATGGTGAAAAATTTAATTTTGTGGGCAGTCATCGTGGTTGTATTGATGTCTGTCTTTAATAATTTCACGAAGAATACTCAACAAACCGCGCAGCTTTCATATTCGCAATTTGTTGAAGAGATTCGATCCGGTCAAATTCGTGAAGTTACAATTGAGGCTGATAACCGAACTATCCAAGGTTTCAAAGTCAGCGGTGAAAAGTTCACAGCCTATAACCCTAATGATGATCAACTCGTTAATGAGTTGTTAGCGAATAACGTAATCATTCAAACTAACCCTGGGCAGTCACGCTCAATTCTAGTCGATATCTTTATTAGCTGGTTCCCAATGCTATTGCTTATTGGTGTGTGGATTTTCTTGATGCGCCAGATGCAGGGCGGCGGCGGTTCTCGTGGTGCCATGTCATTTGGAAAGAGCAAAGCACGCCTAATGGGTGAAGACCAAATCAAAGTTACATTCGCGGATGTGGCGGGTGTTGAGGAAGCAAAAGATGAAGTTTCTGAATTGGTAGAATTCCTTCGTGATCCAAGTAAATTCCAAAAACTAGGTGGAAAGATCCCACGTGGTGTTCTAATGGTGGGTTCACCAGGTACTGGTAAAACATTGCTTGCCAAAGCGATCGCCGGCGAAGCTAAAGTACCTTTCTTTACAATTTCCGGTTCTGATTTCGTAGAGATGTTTGTTGGTGTGGGTGCATCACGAGTACGTGACATGTTCGCTCAAGCAAAGAAACATGCACCGTGTATTATCTTCATTGATGAGATTGATGCCGTGGGTCGCCATCGTGGCGCAGGTTTAGGTGGTGGTCATGATGAGCGTGAGCAAACACTTAACCAATTACTTGTTGAAATGGATGGTTTCGAAGGTAGTGAAGGTGTCATTGTCATTGCTGCAACTAACAGACCCGACGTATTAGACCCTGCATTATTAAGACCAGGTCGTTTTGACCGCCAAGTAACAGTACCGTTACCCGACCTGCGTGGTCGCGAGCAAATTCTCAAAGTACATATGCGCAAAGTACCTTTAGGTAAAGATGTGCGTGCTGATTTGATTGCACGAGGCACGCCGGGTTTCTCTGGTGCTGATTTGGCAAACCTTGTTAATGAGGCGGCCTTGTTTGCAGCACGTGCGAATAAGCGCAATGTAGAAATGGATGAATTCGAACGCGCTAAAGACAAAATCATCATGGGCTCTGAGCGTAAGTCTATGGTAATGAGTGATGATGAAAAGAAACTTACTGCTTACCATGAGGCTGGCCATGCAATTGTTGGACGACTCGTTCCCGAACATGATCCTGTCTATAAAGTAACAATTATTCCGCGTGGACGCGCATTAGGTGTCACTATGTTCCTGCCTGAAGAGGATCGTTACAGTCACAGCAAACAACGCCTGGAAAGTCAGATTTCAACACTGTTTGGTGGTCGCTTAGCGGAAGAGATTATCTTTGGTGCTGAAGCTGTAACAACCGGTGCCTCTAACGACATTGAACGTGCAACTGATATTGCGCGTGGTATGGTTACTAAGTGGGGCTTGTCTGAAAAGATGGGACCACTTTCATACAGTGAAGAAGATGGTGAAGTGTTCCTTGGGCATTCAGTAACGCAGACTAAAACTGTGTCAGATGAAACTGCGCATACTATTGATGGTGAAGTGCGTAGAATCATCGATAGCAATTACGAGCGTGCTAAAAATATACTCACAGAGAATTTAGATAAACTTCATGTCATGGCTGATGCCTTAGTTAAGTATGAGACCATTGATACTGACCAGATTGATGACATCATGGCGGGCAAACAGCCACGCACTCCTGATGGCTGGGAAGATGATAATAAGTCAGACGGCTCCAACGA
>JANQKJ010000154.1 GCA_028281205.1 Gammaproteobacteria bacterium | reverse complement strand
CCGTTATGCGGGCCGGCAGCGAGATCACTTTATTTCATAACCTAGAATAGACCACTTATTCGCATATCTACACAAACATTACATATGTGTTCGATAATCTATTGTTAGCACGTTAGTTTAGAGAGTATTTAGGTCGAAATTCCCATAGAATATATTTGATGATCGAAAATAAAATAATGATGACGAGAATGATCAAATTTAACAAGGATAGGTTGGTAACATCCCCTATTCTTGCGTTTGTACTGCTCTTAAGTTGTATTTTTTCGAGTACTTCATTCGCAGAAACCGGTGTCACCCTTAATCTCAAAGACGCCGACTTGCAATCATTTATAGAAACCGTTGCAGAGATTACCGGTAAAAATTTTGTTATTGATCCAAGGGTAAAAGCAAAGGTGACCGTAGTGTCTGCCCGTCCAATGGATAAGAAAGAAATCTATGAAGTTTTTCTATCCGTGCTTCAGGTCCATGGCTTTGCCACAGTTGAAGTGGGCGAAGTAATTAAAATCTTACCTGATGTGAATGCTAAACAAGGTGCCGGATCAGTAGTGACGAATGCTTCAGGTTCCAAGGGAGATGAACTCGTTACCCGTGTCATTGAAGTAGACAACGTTGCTGCAGCTCAATTAGTACCTATCTTGCGTCCACTAGTGCCACAGCAGGGTCATCTAGCTGCCTACCCTGGTAGCAACATGTTAGTCATATCAGATCGAGGTGCAAATATTGCTCGCCTGGAAAAAATTATTCGTAAAATAGATCAACCCGATGCACAAGAAATTGAAGTTATTCCCCTGCAGCATGCATCAGCAAGTGAAGTTGTCCAAATATTAAATTCACTTAAGACGGCCAACCCTCAGTCAGCTCAAACGCCAGGTGCACCAACCTTAGCAGCAGATGAAAGAACGAATAGCATTTTATTATCTGGCGACAGTGCCGCACGTGTACGTATTCGCGGTTTAATTGCACACTTGGATACACCTATTGAAGGTACCGGCAATACTAGAGTGGTATATCTACACTACGCTTCCGCCGAAGAGATTGCTCCTATTTTGCAAGGTGTTTCTGATTTTGAAGATGCTGAAGGTAATACTTCTCCAGGCACATCTAATAATGAAATTAACATCCAGGCAGACCAGACTAACAACGCATTAATAATAACTGCACCCCCTGCCCGCTTTGATAGCTTACGCAGAATTATTAACCAGTTAGATGTGAGACGTGCGCAAGTCTTAGTAGAAGCAGTAATTGCTGAAGTCTCAAATGACCTTACTAAAGAATTGGGCGCGGAAGGTTTTATTATTCCTTCAGATGGTGAAACAGGTCCCGCCGCAGCTTCCATCAACTCCGGTAATATTTTATCGTTACTTACAGATGGTATAAGCACTGGCGCGGGTTTAGCAGGTCAAGGTTTAAACCTAGGTGGTGCTGATCTAGAAGGGTCAACTCAATGGGGCATATTGCTGCGTGCACTAGAAGCAGATGCATCAACAAATATTCTTTCAACACCAACATTAGTAACCCTGGATAATGAAGAAGCTGAAATAGTGGTTGCTCAAAATGTTCCGTTTATTACAGGACAGTTTACTAACACAGGTAGTGGTACAGATTCTGCGGTAAATCCATTTCAGACTATTGAACGTCAAGATGTTGGTATTACCTTGAGGATTACACCTCAAATAAATGAAGGAGATAGTGTAAGACTGACTATCGAACAAGAATCATCGAGTATTTCAAGTTCAAGTGTTGCTTCTGATTTGATTACTAATGAAAGAAGAATTAGTACGTCAGTAATGGTTGATGACAATGAAATATTAGTTTTAGGCGGGTTAACCCAAGACGATTATCGCGACACCGTAACAAAAACACCTTTACTGGGTGATATCCCATTACTCGGCAATTTATTTCGTTCCACATCAACAACTAAAACTAAGCAAAACCTGATGGTATTTATTCACCCGGTTATTTTGCGTGATGGCAGCAGTTCAACACTAGCTACTGAAACAAAATATGATTATCTGCGTGCGCGCCAATTAGAATCTAAAATTGAAGACCGTGGTT